>JBFIJJ010000011.1:0-23450 GCA_041600795.1 Methylophagaceae bacterium
ACAATATTATTGTCAGCATCTGTAATCATAATTCCCTCATTACTAGAATGAAAAACCTGGGCGTTCAGATTCAATGCTTGCGTATTACGTTTTCTTTCAATGACTAACCACAAATGATTAGCAAAAAATTCTAGCTCGTTAAGTAATGAGTGGTCATAATGTCCTGACTTATTTGCTAAACCAACGACCATCACAATGTTGCCATCATTAAAGACGGGAACAGTCATATAACGACTAAGTACTATATCTGATGCTTGAGTACTTAAGATGGTGTTTGGAGGCAATGTATTTTCAATCACGCCGTCACCACAATTTATACACGATTGCCAGATGGCAGGTTCAACCTGAACTGGTGTTTGACTCTCGGTATTTTCGATAAGGGTACCGTTGTGTGAACACAAATCTGTGTAAATAAGATCGTCACTACAATAATGTAAAAATGAAATTGGACTCCCCGTTAGTCGCTCTGCTTGCTCTAAGGTGAAAAGAATCAAATCTTTTTCAGACAGGTCTGTTGTTTCAGTACTAATTTTAAGCAGAATGTTATTTCGTTCAATGTTTTTTAACAGGATTGATTCTGCTTGTTTTCGTTCTGTTATGTCGCGCCAAATACAATATAAAACTGGCTTGTTTCGCAACGTTATCGCAGATAACGTGACTTCAACGGGAAACTCTGAACCATCCTGACGACAATGTATCCATTCAAAGCGGTGAATGCCTTTTTTATGAGCTATTGCCATACAGCGGTTGGCTTTTTCGAACGATAATTCACCATCAGGCTGATATTGAGGAGAGAAGTTTGATGGGTGATCAAAGATGATGTCATTAACATCGTTATAACCAAGCGCTTCGGCAGCAGCATGATTGGCATCAAAAAATTTATTATTGGCTATAAGCCATGCTGGGTCAGGCATCTCATTAAATAAGGTTTTAAATCTGTTCTCACTTTCTTGAAGTATCAGTGTCTGTTCACGTTTATTAATTTCATAGTTTTGTAATATGAAAAACAAGGTAAATAAGTAAAGCAAAAAGGATAAGATCTCAATATGTGAGTAGTTAGTATCAACATAAGGCTGAACATGTCCGATAATCACCGCAACCAATATGGCGTAGAACCATAACCGCCCTTTTTCTGGACCTTTTAAAAAAAAAGCTGACGCAGCTAAAAGGAAAAATAAGGCAATTCGTAATGACGTGTCACTCGCGAGTAGATATAAGGCGTAAAACAGAAAAAAGCATAGTAATAAAGCATAGAAACTAACAGTCTCTACTTTATCTTTATTACGATTAAGGTAAGCAATCAATAAAAAACAACAGATGGAGAATGCAACATCGATTGATGCTAGAACAGTATTGTTGTCGACCAACCTGACAATACCCATTCCTAAGGTTGCTATACCACCAAAGAGAAAAACGGTATTGAGAAAGAGTGTTTTATAACGCGTAGAAGGATCTGTACCTGCCTGTATTGTAAACAAGGGAGATAACATTTGTATTAAACTTGTCATTAAAATGTTCTCCTTCCACTGGAACAACATGCATAGACCTAATCTTAGCTCTTTTTGATATAGATGTATAATCACGCACTCACGATAACCTAATACTTCCAGTGTTTGCTTGGATTGTAATATGGATAGTTAATCCGTTCTCACACCTGTATTATAGGTGGGTTATTGGGATTTTTAGGATGAGGTTTGGATGCGTATTTGCGGCGTAGAATTAAAAGCGAACGATGCTATAGTATGTTTGATGGAACTAGCGGATGGGTTGTATACCTTGCCAGATTGTCGTGTCAGAAAGCTGTCTATTTCTGATTCATCAAACCGTGAACAATTAGCTAAATTTCAGTTTGATTTCATCAAGTTAATGCATGATTATAAAGTGGAACATGTAGTCATTCGTGAACGTATGACCAAGGGCAAATTTGCCGGTGGTGCGACTAGTTTTAAACTTGAAGCGGCTATTCAATTAGCCAAAGACTTTGATGTGACGTTGTTGTCAGCAAGTGCTGCCAAAGAAGCCTTAAAAGACAGTAAAGTGAAACTTAATTTTAAAGATACAGGATTAAAGCAATTTCAAGAACTGGCCTTTATGACTGCATTTTCTTTTTTGGAATCTCGTTAATCGATACTGCTTTTGTTTTAAAGAAATTGTCGACATCGTCTATGTTTTGAGTGATTGGCATCGCAGGTAGACTTCGTAAGAATAGCTTGCCATACGGTTTAGTTAAAAACCGAGGATCACACAATACCAGTACACCGAAATCATTCGGATCACGAATTAATCGGCCAATGCCCTGCTTTAGCTGTATTACAGCAGCAGGGATTTGAATAGAGGCAAATGGATTGCCCCCCCGCTGTTTCAGGCTATCAATTCTTGCTTGTAAAACAGGGTCGCCAGGTGATGCAAACGGAATTTTGTCAATAATTACACATGACAATGCCTCGCCTCTTACATCTACACCTTCCCAAAAACTGTTTGTACCCAATAAGATAGCATTACCATGTTGTCTAAATTGTTCTAATAAACTGGTTTTTGAGGCACTACCTTGCACCATGACAGGATAGTCGTTTTGTTTCTGTAATTCCTCTGCAACACTATGCATGGCACGATAACTTGTAAATAAGATAAAAGTACGACCCTGACTATGCCTTATAACTTGCTGAGCAATGTCGATTATGTGTTTGTTGTAATTATCATGATTAGGCTCAACTGGTATGTGCGGCATATACAAAAGGCTTTGTTTCTCAAAATCAAACGGACTAGGCCATATTGCAGTTTCAGCGTGTTGTATGCCGAGTTGATTATTGAAGTTATTAAACTTACCTGCCACGGTTAATGTGGCTGAGGTAAACACCCATGCTGTAGGTTTGTCATCCATCCATTGTTGAAAATAGTGATTAACGTCATGTGGGGTTGCATGCAAAATAAAACCGGTGACTCGGATGTCAGCCCATAGAATCATGGTGCTGTCATTTTGGTCCTGATCGAAATACTCAAAGGTTTCTAGTAATTCAGATGCTCTGACATGACACTGTTCTAGCCCCTTACCACGCTGAGCTGCTTCTTCTAGCTGTTCCGTAAGTTGTTCTAAACTTGCTATCACGGTACTGATTTGATCTTTAACGCCTAATTTGTCGCGTAAGATCATCCAAGGCGTACGTTGTTCAATATCACCTAAACTGAGTCTCAAACCACGTAATGCGGCCTCGGTACGATCAGCATAATCTTTAATAATGCCCATATCACTGGCATCTTGTTCCATTTCACGGATACTATCTCGACACAATTCGATGATCTGGTGACTGCTGATTCGATGTCCAAGGAATTGACTAGCAATGTCAGGGAGTTGATGTGCTTCATCAATAATATAGGCATCGGCACTGGGTAAGACTTCACCCTGCCCTGATGCCTTTAATGCCATATCAGACATTAATAAATGATGATTGATAACAACAATGTCGGCTTCTTGGGCTTTTTTACGGGCTTCACTGACAAAACATTCTGCGTAGTTCGGGCATTCTTGGCCTAAACAATTATCGACCGTTGAGGTTACTTTTGGCCATAAATTTGAACCATCATCAAGAATATTTGATTCGCTTAAGTCACCAGTCTTGGTTTGACCAATCCATTCCGATAATGCGTGTATGTCGGAATAATAGGGTTTAAGCAATGGATCGCCAGATGCCAAACCAAGTCGATAATGGCATAAATAGTTGCTTCTACCCTTTAATAATGCGGCACTGAATGGTACTGCCAAGGCTTTTCTGAGAGTAGGTAAATCTTTATTAAATAGCTGATCTTGCAGATTTTTTGTACCCGTAGAAATAAATACTTTCTGGCCAGATAAAATGGCAGGTGCTAAATATGCAAACGTTTTACCTGTGCCTGTCCCCGCTTCAGCTATTAAAACTGTGGTATCACGCAGTGTTTTTTCAATGGCTGTTGCCATTTCAAGCTGTTGGGCTCGTGGGGCATAGCCATCAATATGCTGTGACAATAAGCCACCCTGATTGAATATTTGTTCCATGTCTGTATGCATGTCTGTTTACATTCCAAAGCGTACTGTTGTTGCCCAGACCACTAAGCCACTAGTAATAAAAAAGCCAATCATTGATGCTAACGCCCTGTGATAATAACGTTTAATTAATGTGGCTTCAGGGATAGTTGATAATATAAATGCCTGATCCTTATGGGGACTGGATTTTAAGACATTTAATTGTTCCAGTTTCTCGCGTTGGCCATGCTCACGTCGTATATGGCGCTCTGCTTTTAGGCGTGCTTGTTCCCATTCACTTTCACTTAGCTGACGATCACCATCAGTATCAAATTCATGGATAAGCTGATTAGGATCATTTTTCCATTGTCTTAATAAATGACTAACATGTTGCTTAAAATCGTTACTTTCAACATTACCTAAAGTCTTGAATAGGCCGATGGCGTATAAGGATTCATGTTCTGTAATCAACTCTTCAGTATAGCGACGAGGCGGCCTAACATTGTGTTTGTACCAGGTTTCTTTATCCCGGGCGATTACATTTGCATTATCAGGGTCAATCACACATCGCCCAGTATCATCTTCAAGGATAAACAAGTCTTCGCTGGTTTTTTCAAGCACAGTACGCCAATGACTATTGTTTGAATTATGTTTTTTAACTTTTTCTTCGATTTTATAGTGATACCAGACGCAGACTTTACCAGTGAGTGGCGACACGATGAGTGGGCCATCCATCAATCGTGCCTGACCATTTAGTTCAACATAACCTTGTGCCGCTGATCTGATTTTTGCTGTTGGTACAATGGATATCATATGAGCATAACGATAGAACCGTAACATGCTAAAAAATGCCCAAAGTGATAATGCTGTAACGACAATCAATCCAACCCAAAACTCAGCTGAATCAAACTGCCGAATATTGCCTTCAAATGAGGCAATAAGTGTTTCAAACATGGTTAACTGTTAAATAATTTAGCGACATTCACATCAGATTTTTCTTCGTCAGTAAATTCTAAAAGTATCTGTGGTTTGAAGTTGAAAAAACGGGCAATAATGACATCCGGGAATTGCTCAATTCGAACATTATTTACATTGACGCTTTCATTATAAAATTCACGTCGATCGGCTATGGCGTTTTCGAGCCCTGTTATTCGGGCTTGTAAATGTTGAAATGTTTCATCAGCTTTTAAATCTGGATAGGCTTCTGCAACAGCAAATAAGCTACCCAAGCCAAGTCTTAATGTTCCTTCGGCTTGTCCAAGTGCTGACATGTCACCTCGTTGCTGAGCTGACGCAACCGAACTACGTGCTTGCATAACCTTTTCAAGGGTTTCCTGCTCAAATTTCATATATTGCTTACAGGTTTCGACTAGTTTGGGAAGTTCATCATGACGTTGTTTAAGTAACACATCGATGTTTGCCCAAGCTTTACTTACGTTGTGTTTGAGTGTGACTAATCCATTATAAATAGCGATGACATAAGCAATTGTGATTGCAATAATTGCCCAGAAAACGAAACCCGCGATACTCATAAGCACTTTCCTCCTAAGATTGGTGGCTATGATTATCCCATATTTCTGGTTCTAGCCCACTTTCTTGTGTCCATACTAGCTTGCTTATTATTTTAAACTGGGCAACTGACATCATTCCCCGCTTTTTACTGTTACTATCCGGTTTGATTTTAACGGCATTTGTGATGTCTTCAGCAGTTGCTTCATACATATCAATAGGTTGGTAGTTATCATCATAAAGAACCAACACAACTAAATCCCAACGTCCATCTGGTTTAATTTGACCAACACGAGGTGTTGAGCGACTATCTTCAAATAAAACGCGACCTTTGATCAGAATACGTTTACCCTTGCGTGAGCCAGTTGTGCCAATTCCATCATAGCCAACAGTGAGATCATCACTTAGTTTCAGGCTGAGTGCTTTTGATACGTCAAAACGTGAAATTTCACCTGTCACGGGCAAAGTCATACCGGTAGCTTGGCGGTATTTGGCTGCCAGCTGTCGCGTTTCATGCATTAATTTGTCAATGGAATATAAGTCCATTTGTGGTTCTGCTTCCAGTTTCATGATGTCATCAGTATACAGTCAAAAAAAAACGGTCTACCCACATTTTAGCGGATAGACCGTCAGATTCTTTAAAACCAATGTTTTATTTCTTAGCATCTAAGGCATTTTGATAGTACTTGTGAACTAATTTATCTTGATTTTCAAGTAAATAATCAATGCTTGGCTCGTTATTCATTGCTTTTTCAATCGCTTTGCGTGTTGCTTCACGGTGAATGTTGAATAATGCTTCGTGATCTAAGTCTTCAACTGTAGTGATTTGTGGGTTTAACCACACAGAGCAGATGATGCCCAAGTCATTGGCTTTTTCTTTAGGAATGGTGCCGTTACGGACTGCATCTAATACGCCATTAGCAATCGCGCCTTGTACTGTACCCATTAAGATAGTGGTGTAAGCATTTTTCTTAACAGTTACTTTACTAACCATGATTGTTGCAGGTTTAACCATCATGTCAGTGTTCATTAGGGCTAATACGCGAGAGTGGCCTTGCACTTGATCACCTAGTAAATTAGCAAATGCTGTACCGAATGGTCCATCAAGTTCGCCGATGATAACTTCTGGTTCTGCTGCTGTAAACGGAGGGCCACCGGCTAATAAACATTCACCAACACGCATCACGATTTTTTCACTCATAGAAACTTCCTCTGATTGATTTATTTAAAGAAAGCAATGAATTATCCTTATCTTAGTGTGATGAAGCAAGCTTATACTACTTTATAGGTAGCTGAAATAAGACTATGATGCACGCAGTTTCAATGTAATGAGCAGCACAATGTCAGAAATACAAACCCCATATGAACGCATAGGTGGAGAAAAAGCTGTCCGACAACTATGTCAGACTTTTTACCAAATTATGTCGGATACACCGCAGACGAAGCTTATTCGTGTGATGCATCCAGAAAATATACAAATTAGTGAAGATAAACTGTTTATGTTTTTATCTGGCTGGTTAGGTGGACCTTCTCTTTATACCGATCAATTTGGTCATCCACGTTTACGTGCACGTCATTTACCCTTTTCAATTGGTATTGAAGAACGTGACCAGTGGTTATACTGTATGGCACAAGCGCTAAAAACATTGGATTTAGACCAGCTATTTGCCGAACAATTGATGAGTTCATTTGTCCAAACTGCAGATTTTATGAGAAATAAACCAGAATCTTGAAAAGGAATAGGCTAATGAATATTGGTGCAATGATTATTGGAGATGAACTGCTCTCTGGCAAACGACAAGATCGTCATTTCAATCATATGCAGTCAACGTTAGCAAAACGTGGCCTAGAATTGAGTTGGACCGTAATTGTTGGCGATGAACCTGAACAATTGCAACGCTTTTTAAGTTTTAGCATGGCAAGCAGTGATTTGGTATTCAGTTTCGGGGGAATCGGTGCAACTCCAGATGACCGAACTCGTCAAACTGTCGCGAAAGTAGCTGAAGTACCACTTTTTCCTCATCCAGAAGCGGTTGCACTCATTGAGCAAGAATATGGTGAGTCGGCCTACCCTAACCGTATTTTAATGGCGAATTTTCCTGAAGGTAGTCGAATAATCCCAAATACAATTAATCGTGTGCCTGGGTTTTCATATGAAGATCATCATTTCATGCCCGGTTTCCCTGAAATGGCTTGGCCAATGGTTGAATGGGTTTTAGATAATCTTTATCCCGACTTGAGAAATTTAGCGCCCAGCGTCGAACAAGTCATTTTTGTGTATAAAGCGCGAGAATCCGAACTGCTTGATGTGATGACACAAATCGTTCAGCAATTTCCAGAACTACGCTTATCAAGCTTGCCTCATCTTGGTAAAAACACACATATTGAAATGAGTTTACGCGGTCATGCTGAGCAAGTTGATGCGGCAATGAAAATTCTAAAATCCGCAATTGAACGAGCAGCGTTTAGCTGGTCACATCAATTAATGGATAAGTAGTGAAACCAAATTGGTAAGCTAATCAAACTACAAATAGTTGTTAGGGTGACGGCTGCTGCATAAAGCTCGCTATCCAGCTCATAACGCTCACAAATCACAATACCAAACACCATGGTTGGCATGGCAGCCAACAAAGTGACAGGGATAACCAGTTGTGGATCTATACCGACCAAACCACTCAACATTAAAACAGCTAATGGCACAATTAGTAATGAAATCACTACAACAGGTAGTAGCAAGCTTAGAAAGGCAAATTTCAGACTATGCCAACGAATACTCATACCCAATACAATCAACATCAGCGGCACTACCCCACCAGATAAGACCGATAAAACTGAGTGCACAAACTCTGGTCTTGGCACACCGGTTAGATTTAATACAATCCCTATAGACACCGCCCAAAGAGGTGGAATTTTAGTGAGCTCGCGTAGCGGGTGAACCTCTGTGCTTTGCCCGCCAAAATATTTTGCGAGCAACATACCAGCTGATAATAAGATCGGTGTGCATGCAAATAAATCATATTGCAATACAATGGAACGAGTTTGACTGCCTAGCACTTGATCTAGTACAGGTAAGCCTAAATAGGTGGCATTTGGGAAAGCGGCTGCAAGTAATAATGCCCCTTTTTGTTTATTCGTTGTTTTTAACTTCTTCAAGATAAGCCACATCATTACCAAGCCTGTTGTAACACCAGATGCAGCTAATATCGATATATGTAGTGATGAGCTATTAAGTTCTACTTGCCAAATAACATCGAGTACTAAGGCTGGCAACAAAATAAAAAATACCAGATCAGTCAATGCTCGACGATGTGCCAGTGCCGAAATATGTGCAGGTGCGTGATATTTCCAGAAAGAGCCACATGCAATCAGCAGAGACATTTGAAGTAAGACAGTGAGCATAAAAGACCAGATTTGGTAATTAAAGAGTGATTTCTACATGCTATCAAGTAAATCTCGATAATAGCAATGGTATATTTCATGCATTAAATGTAATGTTATTAACACTGATAGATTGAAGTAAGAGTCCAATCATGAAATATAAAGTCCAACCCACTGCGAAAGAACGGGTGATGAGAGAGAATGATTTCATTGTTTCCAAAACAGATACGCGCGGAATTATCACCTATGCAAACCGCATTTTTATTGAGTTTTCGGCATATACAGAAGAAGAATTATTAGGCAAACAACATAATATCATCAGGCACCCAGATATGCCGCGAGGCGTATTTAAACTTCTTTGGGACACCCTCGCCAAAAAAAAGGAAATTTTTGCCTATGTCAAAAATATGTCTAAAGATGGTGGCTTTTATTGGGTTTTTACTAATGTCACTCCTTCGTATGATCAGCAAGGTAATGTCAGTGGATATTATTCAGTTAGAAGAAAGCCCAAACCGGAAGGTGTCGAAATTTGTACCGGCCTCTATCAAGCAATGTTAGAAGCAGAGGCTAAAGCTGGGCCCAAATATGCTACGGACGCATCCCTAGAATTAGTTACAGGCATACTTGCAGACAAAGGTGTTACATATGAAGAATTTATCCTTGGAATCTAAGACCAAGACTCTTGCCTACTTTAACATTGCTTTACTGATAGCTATTGTTGTCATTTTTGCACTCAATCTAGGAATAGACTGGTTAGCCTATGGTTTAGTTATAGTCAGCATTAGTGTCAGTATCGTTATCACAAAACAAGTTAAACATTTATTAGAACCGCTCAAAAAAATAAGTCGTGTGGCTGATGAAGTCAGTGCTGGTCATTTTGATATGCGTATTACACATATCGATGTGAACAATGAAATTGGCGATTTATCATGGAAAATCAATGATATGCTTGACCAGCTTGAAGCCTATTTTAGAGAGGTTAGTACCTCTTTCTCCGCCGCAAGTGAAGGTAAGTTTTACCGCAAAGCCTTTCCCCAGGGCTTACATGGCACATTTGTAACATCCCTAACCAGTATCAATAGCTCTATCGGAACTATGCAGGATACTCATCAATTTTTATTAAAAAATGAATTAGTCTCTAATTTGGCTCAATTAAGTGCGTCTAATTTATTGATAGATTTACGGTTTAATCAACAAAGCATTGAACAAATCAAACAAGTAATGGAGGCTGTTACTACTACATCACAACAGATGGTTGATGATGCTGAGGGGAGTAAAGGTTCTATTCAAACTGTGGTGACTAATCTTAATGAAGTGATTAGCAAAATTGAGAAAAATAATGCTGAAATTATTGATCTGAACAGTCTCAATGAAGAAGCATCATCTGTAATCACATTAATAAAAAGTATTGCAGATCAAACTAGTCTCCTAGCGCTTAATGCAGCGATCGAGGCCGCTCGTGCGGGTGAACAAGGTCGTGGTTTTGCTGTCGTTGCCGATGAGGTTCGAACATTAGCTGATAATACAATTAAAGCTACAGCAAGTATCGCAACGGTATTGGAAACATTTCAACAGAAGTCTACTGCTATGTTGAATGAATCATCGAAAATGTCTGAAATGGCAGATTCTTCTCGCCATGTTGTGACAGAATTTGCCGACAAATTTGAGCATTTTGCCGCTTCGGCTCGAGATACTGAACATAGAATGCAATATGCAGATGATATTAGTTTCGCAGCGCTGATAAAAGTTGAACATTTGTTATATAAACAGAACGCTTATATGGCGTTATCATCGGGTGCTCATTCAACAGAAGCTGAAGCGGCCAAACAAGATGATCATAATTGTCATTTTGGTCATTGGTATTATGAAGGCGAAGGTGAAGGTGAAGCCTTTAGTCACTACCCTTCTTATCAAAAAATTGCACCGAGCCATGCTGATGTTCATAGCAATATTCAACAAGCCATGGCATTACTCGATGGTAATTGGGAAAGCCATCGTGGAACACAAGCTAAAATTCTAGAAGCATTTAGACATGCAGAACATGCGAGTTATGATCTGATGCGATTGATAGATCAAGTCGTTACAGAAAAACATAAGGCGGCATAACGAAGCATAGACACAGTGTTACCAATAATCATCAGAACGTGTGATTGAGACTGTGTAGAACTAAAATCTCTTGCTTGAACGTATCTGACACGGTATTGTTGCACTGATTACTAAATTTTTACCAATAAATAAAACAAGTTAGGGCTTAATTGTCATTTGACTTATAAGGTAACCACTATGTCACTATCGAAGCAGTTATTACTCTTTATTTCACTCATTTTTGTTGTGATTTTCTCAGTAAACATCTATTTGAGTATAGGTAACATAAAAAGTTACTTAGAAGTTGAATCTGAAATCCATGTGCAAGATACTGCCACATCATTAGGCCTGTCACTCAGTCCTCATATGGCTGATGAGCATGATCCTATTATTAGAACCATGATGAACGCTATTTTCGATATGGGTTACTACAAAGAAATGCGTTTAGTGAATGTTGATGGTGAGGATTTGGTCAAACTAACTAATCCTGAAAAAATCCAAGGTGTCCCCGAATGGCTAATCAAGTTGATGCCGATGAAAACAGCAACTGCTGTGTCAGAGATTAATTCTGGCTGGAATATCTCAGGCACAATTTATATCACGGCTAATCCTGGTTATGGTTATTTAAAACTCTACCAACAAGCTAAATCAACGCTTAAATATTCATTGTTTATCTTCTTTGGCGCAATCGCATTATTGATTCTTGCACTTCGCTTTACATTACAATCATTGAAAGATATTGAAAAACAAGCCAATGAAATATCGTCTGGCAACTTCACGACAATTAGTAAAATGCCTTGGACCTTAGAGGTTAAAAACGTCGCCCAATCGATGAATAGCATGTCTAAAAAAATTGGCGATATGATTAGTCGACTCAATACCAAACTTGAATCGCTTAGTGATAGCTTGAAACGTGATCCTTTAACCAGTTTATTAAACCAAGCAACTTTTGACGTTAGTTTGAAGCAAGCCTTATCGACGGGTAAACCTGGCTATGCAGCATTTATCAAGTTTGATGACTTAGCCGATATTGCTAAAGATAAAGGCAATAAAACGGTTAATAATCTTCTAATTGATTTCGCTGAAGTATTAAAAGCAACAGAACAATCAGGTACTCAGGCATTTAGACTTTATGGTTCAGAGTTCGGCTTATTACTACCAGGATTTGATAGTAAAACGATTTTGGCATTTGCAGAAAGTCTAAAACAGAACATTACAGTGCTGGGCCAACAATATGAGATTGAAGATTTAGTTCATATTGGGATCATTCGCTTTGAACGAGATAATGACTTTAATAAATTGCAGCCAGCCATGTTAGAAGCCTATGAACAAGCAAAAAACATCGGTTTAAATGCTTATTTTGTTAATGATGATATTGTTAGCTCTATGAGTGATGTTGAATGGAAACAATTAATTACCGAGTCAATTGATAATAGAACCCCTGAAATTACATTAACATCTGAAGCATTCAACTTTGCTGATGATGAGCCACAAAAAGTAATGACAGAAGCCTTTACTGTCGTCAAAGATAAACTTGGTAACTTACTCTCTATCGGTACTTTCTTCTCTATGGCCCAAGAGTTCAAATTAGAGGAAGCACTTGATAAAGTCATTGTGAACAATATTATTGCATTAATGGAATCTCAAACGGTTCAAGTACCAGTCACCATTAATTTATCAATGACATCCGTTATTTCTACTGACTTTCATAATTGGTTACAAGCACGACTTGAAAATACATCGATTGCTTCAAACTTGTTTGCGTTCAGTGTTACAGCCTACTCTGTCGCAAAAGATGTAACCGCCTTTGCAAACTTCTGTGCGTTTATTAAATCAATCGGCGCAACAACATTATTAAAACGTTATTCATCGGATATCATTCCTATTGATATGCTTAAAGAATTACATTTAGATTATGTAAGACTCGCACGAGATTTAACAACTGATATTCGTGGTAACACTAGTAAAGCTGAGTTCTTAGAACTGATACACGAAGTGACATCGTTGCTTGATATTAAACTGTTGGCTGAAGGTGTAAGTGATGATAATGATCTTGCAATTCTGAAAGCCACAGGCATCTATGGTGTGAGTCGTTAATTTAGCGTTGTTATGATGCGTTATAAGCCTAGCATACGTATTATCAGTCTAATTGTGGCTGCTAGTATCGGCTTGTCTTTTCCTGTGCTGTTAATTGCAAAATTTAATATTTCAGAAGCGATCTTGGATGCGATAGAGGCTAAATACAATAAGTATGCTCGTAAGCGTGTTAGCGACTGGCAAGAGCTTATCAATACATCAGCCGATTTACCTGAAAATGAAAAATTAGAAAAAGTGAATACTTTTTTTAATTCGAATGTGCAATTTATTGATGATATGGCACTCTGGAAAAAAGCAGATTATTGGGCAACTCCCATGGAGTTTTTATCTATTGGTGCTGGTGATTGTGAAGACTATTCCATCGCAAAATACTTTACCTTAAAGAAACTGGGTGTACCCGAAGAAAAGCTAAGGATTACCTATGTTAAAGCGATTAACATCGGTCAAGCACATATGGTACTGACTTACTTTGAAAACAAACGAGCCATTCCGCTCGTTTTAGATAACTTGATCATTGATATTAAACCTGCAAATAAACGGCCTGACTTGGTGCCCGTTTATAGTTTTAACGGTGGTGGTTTATGGTTGTCTAAAGCGCGTGGTGAGGGTCAACGTGTGGGTGATGCATCTAAGTTATCGTTGTGGGATGATTTAGAAAAACGGATGAAACAAGACCCCTAAGCCCAATGTTGCATTGGTTAAATCGTTTGAGTCTTGTTGTTCCATAATTGCCATATGATAAGGCTTACTAACCAACAGACTACCGCAGAGGTTAGATCGTGGCTGATAAAGTGTGCGCCACGAAGTTGTTGAGCCAACCCAAAACTTATCCCTACCCCTATAATAGCAACCAGAACCCGATTAGCTTTATCGGACCACTGTTGTCTAGCAACGAAATAGACACCAAAAAACATATATGCAGAACTAGCATGAGCAGCAGGAAAACAATGGCCAACACCATTATGTTCACCAATCAATGTTTGCCACCAAGCGAGATAATGCTGTTGCCCACCAAAATCACTAATCGACCAAGGACAGTCAACAAAGGTAAGTCGTTTAATAAGAGACACTGACAAAGTAGCCACTGGCAACGACAGAGATAAATAAGCCAAATTGGATTTAAAGTGATGCCATGGCACTTTTCTATTAAATGATGTTACATATAATGCCAATATTGCAATATAGATTGTGAGTGCTAGATCATGGCCACCATCATGTAACAGCGTTTGGGTAAACCAGTAATGCCGAAAAAACCATTGTTGACCCTGAAGTTGAAACCAATAGTTAGATAATTGCCAATCAAGATCCCAGTACATAATTGGGATTATCAAAATGAAATAAAGGCTTATCGGAAACCAAATTAATCGTGCTCTCATGACATTTAAGACTTAACTACGGCAGCTAGCAAAGATATCGAGATCTTGACGATAATTCTCTGGTGATGAGATATCAAGCATGCCTAACATTGAATGAAATAGATTATCGTGTGAAATCGCCACATCACCATTGTGTTTTAAACATGATGTATTGATGTGATAATCCTGTGCAAATTGATTTGATAGCCACATTAACATTGGGACATGTGTTTGTTCTTGTGGTGCCATGAAATAAGGTGCGCCATGTAAATACATATTCTTTTCACCTAATGATTCCCCATGATCAGAGAGATAAATCATGGCAGTATCGGTTGTTTCAGGCTGACTTTTAAGAAAACTAATTACTTTGTCTAAAAAGAAGTCGGTATACAAAATGGTGTTGTCATAGGCATTAGTAATGTCCTGCTGAGAGCAGTTCTGTAACTCGCTGGTTTGGCAGACAGGCGTGAACTGCTTAAAGGACTTTGGTACTCGTTGGTCATAAGCCGGACCATGACTGCCTTTCTGATGTAACACCACCAACATATCCTTGTCGGTCTTGTTAATCACATCATCTAAATTATCTAACATGGCCTCATCAAAACATTCATTGGCATCACATAGTTCCGGTACATCAACATGTACCACATTGTCGTGCTCTACTCTGTCACAAACACCCTTACAGCCACTATTATTATCACGCCAGTAAACAGCCATGCCACTGGCCGCTATTTCATCCAATAATCCTTGATAATTATGGCCTTTATCATTGTCATATTCATCACGAGAAAACTTTGAAAACATGCACGGTACTGAAATAGCTGTTGCCGTGCCACAGGAAGATACATTGCTAAAGTTAATGACGTCGTCATTTTCAATACGAGGTGTGGTTTGGCGTTGATAGCCATCGATATGAAATTCTTGAGCTCGAGCGGTTTCACCCAAAACTAAAATGGTGACAGATCGGTGTGTCTTATCAGCCAAAGTACCACGTGTCGTTTTTTGTGAAATAGCTACAACCGGCTTTTTTTTCTCATCAACTTGATTGCTTAGTGTTTTAGCAATGGCATAGATATAGTTAGTTGGATTGATTAAATAACGAAATTCACGATGATTACGGAATGTCGATGCGTAATCTTGATAAAAGCCTGCAGCGACAAGCCCAATCACTAATACACTCATAATGATTGAGAAGACATTGATAACAATTTGGCGAAAAAATGTCGAATGCGAAATGTTTAATTTGTAGATTAGTAGCGCTGGCAATAATCCCCAAACAATAAGATGTTGGGCGAAGGCAAAGCTTAATAATTCTGTTGCTTCGTGGCTGTCAGTTTCATATACATTTTGTAACATACTGCTGTCTATCAGTACGCCATACGAATCCATAAAAAAACTGGCTAAGGCTGAGCCGATAACTATGGTTATTAATACTGGCTTAAGCAACTGTTTAACAGCGATAAGATTCAACAAAAAGTTAATGATAGCTGTTAAGAAAAAAGCGACAGAGCTTAGAAATAAAGCATTGTGAAATGAAAATTCATTATGAGTTTGAAATATTCCATGCCATAGACTTTGGTTATAGCCAACGACAAGAAATAATGAGAAAAACAAAATAACGTATTCAGAACGAAATGTTTTGGTCACTGAGTAAGATTCCTAGCAAAGTATAGATTGCTAAGAAGCATAAATAACTGATCTTAACGTATGCTTAACTAGGCTTTAAAATTCAAATTCGGTTAAAAGTCGCCAAGTTGAATTAGGTGTTTTAGAATCCACCCCAAAGATAACACCTGATTCCCAATGCAGTTTCTTGCCTGCGCCAAACTTAATGTCCCCCATAACAACCGGTCCTATGGCGCGGGTATTTTGACCTGAATATAATTCTATTGCAGGTTCAAATAAACGAGAATAGCGATAACGCATTTGCACGGCTAATGCTGACTCTAACTCAGCATCAATCGTGTCACCCCATTCATAGATAAGCTTTAAGTTAGTAGCGTTAACCCAGCGCCCCCATTCTTTTTCCATCAAAATAGCCGTCGCTAACTCCCAATTATCACCATGACGATCTTTTTCTAATTCAACTAATACACCCCAGTCTGCAGCGTATTCACCTTGTTCGGTTAATTGCCATTTAGCCTCTAGTTCAAAGGCATCGAGAGTAGTTTCATTGTTACTTGCTATTAAATATCCTTCTACAAATAAACGATCTGATAACGATTTTCCTACGCCTAGACGATATTGTTGTTCATCATCGGCTGAAATCATTCTTAGTTCAACCTCACGTTCTAAGGGTTGGACATAAGGGTGATAAACCTTGTCAATGGCGGTGCTATCAGCAAAACAAGGTGTATGGAGTGATAGCAATATGCCTAAAAAAAAGAACCTGAAATTAATAACATTCATTTTGAGTGTCGTGACAATTGGAAAAAAGAAACACATACAATAATGACAATTGCAGAAATGTAAGCAGTGACCTGAATTGGTGTCGGTGTTGCTTCGTAGCCAATCAGTGCATACAGTAATTGACCAGTAATAGAACGCTCATTGATCAAATTGGATGTATCCCATAGCGGATATTGGCTGATAACCCAATCTGCTTGAATGAGTTGTTGAATCACTTGAGACATCATTGCCGCAGCAATAAGTAAGATCATGACATACCCTACTCTCACACCACTTTTAAACGACATATTAACCAATAGATAATAGATACAAACGCCGACACTAATGCCGATACCAGCACCTACTGCCGAGCCAATTAAAACAGGATGTAATAACTCAGGTACCGATGAAAAACCTGTGATGTAAAGAATAATTTCACAGCCTTCACGTATAGAAGCTAAGACGATAGCCACAATCATCAGCATGATAAGAGTCTGTTTTTGTTTTGACGTATTAGCTCCAACTAATGCTTGTGCAATAAACGCCAATAATATAAAGAAAATCAACAGCTGTATGCCTGCGTTAATAACCTCTTGGCCAACACCATCAAACCAGCTTGAAATTGTAGAAATATTAATTGCATAGAACCACGCACATAATATGCCCAACATTATAGCGAGCAACAACCAAAAACGTGACAGGTTAATACGCTGACTATAGGCAAGAAAGAGACTCATAATCATTGATGCTTCAAGTACTTCGCGTAAAACGATAATAACGGCATTGGCTAGCATAATGATGATGTCCTTATTTTACTTAACAATGATCTTTCCTTGTGCTGTTTTGGGAAAAAACTCACCAAAAAATGGATAGATCCCCGTTTGTAACGGACCAATAAAAATGACACCAGAACTTTGTCCTGGGATTACTTTTTCACGATTTAACTCATAGCTTTCAAATTCTTCGGCAGTATCATCTTGGTTTTTTATAACTAATTTAACTTTTGTATCCGCAGGAATAACTAGCTCAGCAGGATAAAAAAGATGTTGTTGAATTATAAGCTCGAATATAGGGGCTGCTTTCACATTAAATGCGATAATGCTTAAGCTAAACACGATACTAACTCGTAATAAATAAGTGCTCATGATTTAGTATTTGCCTGTTTTGGAAATGTAATCACTATTTTTAAACCACCTAAGTCGGCAGACCGATCTAATATGATGTCAGCATGATGAATTGCAACGATATGCTTAACAATAGCTAAGCCAAGACCACAGCCAATGGTGCCAGAATCATGTTGATCGCCTTTCCCTCGATAAAAACGCTCAAATACACGGTCATAATCATATTTTTCGATACCCGGGCCTGAATCTTCAATTATGAGCTCAACAGCATGATCACGTTGAAATATGCCAATTCGGATTTCACTTTGTTCAGGCGTGTATTTGCTGGCATTAATAATGACATTATCAAGCAAGGTTTCAAGTGCAAATTTATTGCCTGAGATCATGCATTTGTCTTCACCAACCATGCTTATTTGTTGCTGTTTGAGTGCGATTTGATCATAGTGTTTCGCGATGACATGTTGACTGATAGCACATAAATCAACCAGTGTAAGCTTCAGCAATGGTTGATCAGGTGAATGCCGGTATAGAGCAAGGATTTGTTCAATAACATGGCCCATACGATCAATGCCGCTGGCAAGCGATGCTATTTCTTGATCATTAAATGTGTTGGCTTTTTGGAGATTATGAACTTGAACTTTTAATGCACTAATGGGCGTGCGAAGTTCATGTGCTGCATCGGCTGAAAACTGTTGTTCACGTAAAAAAGCTTCATTTAACCGTGTTAATAATGCATTGGTGGTGGTCACTAATTGGGTTAACTCTTTCGGGGTTTCTTGCATTACCACTGGGCTTAAGTCATCGACTTGCTTATTGTTAAGTTGTTGCGATAATTCACGTAGCGGTTTCAAACCGAGCCCTATAGCTAACCATATAATTAATGCTGCTATAGGAATGGCTAAAACAATTGGAATGATAGAGGCTAATACAACATTTTCTGCGAGTGTATAGCGAATATCATCTCTCTCCCCCACTACTATCCAACGGTTTAAAGTATTATCGCGCAAGGTATAACTGCGCCAACGATATCCGGAATAATTAATGTCGTTATAGCTAGTGGCATCATCAATATTAAACATTTGTACAAGTGGTGCATTATTAGAGTGCGCCAATAAGGTGAAATCATCCGACCAAATCTGGAAAAAAACACCTGGTGATAATTCAAACACGCCAGCAGCTCGAGGTTGTGTATCTTGATTGGCGTTGGCAATGATTCCTGCGATATTCTTAAGACGGTCATCAAATAATAACTGCGCCTTAGCGATGCTGGATTGATAACCTTGTAATAGCGACACGAAAGTTACTAGCGTAATGATTGCCAGAAGAGCAAGTAATAAATATGTACGAATTGACTTCATAGTGGCTTAATAATATAGCCAATGCCACGGAGTGTCTGAATAAAGTGATCCGGTAATTTTTTTCTTAAATGATGAATGTGCACTTCAACTGTATTACTAGCAACTTCTTCGCCCCAGCTATACAGCTTTGATTCAAGGGCATCACGAGTTAGGACACGCCCTGCATTTTCCATCAAGGCTTTTAATACCATAAATTCACGGCGTGATAAGTCAATGCTTTGATCGTCAACAAAGACTTGATGACTAACACTATCTAGTCGAACGTTACCGATGCTCAAGCCAGCATGTTTAAGCGTGCTGGCTCGACGTTCAAAGACTCTTAGTCTTGCTAATAATTCATCAACTTCAAACGGTTTGGCAAGATAATCATCAGCACCGAGATCTAAGCCAATGACTTTATCTTCGAGTGATGATCGTGCGGTTAAAATCAATACTGGAAGATCTGCACTTATTTTACGCAGTGCTTTTAGTACCTCAGTGCCATCAATGTCTGGTAATCCCAAATCTAAAATTACCATATCAGGCATGTCTGTTTTAGCCGCATCTATCGCCTGTTTGCCACGGGCCAAATGATTAACTGTAAAGCCTTCTGCCCGAAGCGTTTGCGTTAAAGCTTGAGCTAATGCCTGATCATCCTCTACCAGTAATACTTGCATAGGTTTTATAAACCAAATGTATTCTTTTTAGGTTTCATTAAAGCATGTACCTTAATAAGTGAAGCCGTTATTTCTTGCTGACGTCCTTTATCAGCCAAAGGTCTATTGGGACGTGCTGGTGCTTGTTGTGCTTTGAGCAAATATTGCTCAGCTTTGGCGTAATCATGTTGATCAATTAAAAATTCGCCATAAAAATAATTACTATCAATGCCATTAGGGTTGATTTTAATCGCTTTTTCTAATAATTCTCTAGCTTTATCATTATCACCAAAACCAATTGGCCAACCTGGAACTTTAAAGTATAACGTGCCTAAGCTTGTTAACGCTGAACCAGATAGTGCATTTTCATCAATTGACAATGCCTGTTCGAGATCGGCTTTTGAGGCTTTAGCCAAAGACATGGCACCTAAGCCACCTTTAGCTCCTGCAAAACTTGATTTGATGATACCTCGCCAAATGTAGGCTTCTGCCGATTTTGAGTTATGGCTGACCACAACATTTGCTTCATTAATAAGATCTTCGAAAGCTTGAGTTTGGGCTTTGTCTTTTAAGGTATAGTTCACTTCTGCCCAGCGTTTTTGTAGTTGGTAAACATCTTCATTGATATCAGCAAAACTTAATTGTGCTAGGGTCAATAAAAACACTGATACTGTAAATTGTTTCCATTTCATAGCTTTATCCTCGTTATAAATAACGTTTAATAATCGGTAATTGTTTTAAAATTGATTTATCAACTAATGACGGTAAGATACTGTTTATTTTAACAAATAACTTTTCAGGCCAGCCGACATAATAGCTATGAGCATTGGATTGAATGAACAGCATAAACTGAGAAGCCACCTCTTCCGGTGCATCCATTTTGCTCCCCAATTCAGTGTTCATTGCAACGACTTTATCGTTATTGATTGCTGTTTTTGCTGCCCTTGGAGCAAAATATTTTACTGAAATCTTGGTATCAGCAAGTTCTCGCCGTAATGATTCAGTGAAACCACGGATACCAAACTTGGTACTGGCATACACACTAAACCCAGGAAAACCGATACTGCCAAATGTTGAACCAACATTGACAATGGTTGCTGATTTTTTAGTCTGTAGTAATGGCAACAATGCATTACATAATTGAATTGGGCTCATTAAATTAACCGAAATAACAGCTTCAATACGAGATACTGTATTGTTGGCTAATAATGAAAAATCACTGATGCCGGCATTATTAATCAGCATATCAATGCCACTTGCTAAATGTCTGCAGTATGAAACAAGTTCTTGTCGTTGTTCATCATCACATAAATCAACAGCAAGACAGTGGTGTTGCCCACCTAACTGTTCATTTAAATGAGTAATTTTGTCACTATCGCGATCAACCATGATCAGAATAGCGCCAGCAGTCGATAATTCATAAGCAATAGCTGAACCTAAACCGCCTGCCGCACCAGTTAACACAATGGTTTTATTGTTTAAATCAATCATGTAGTGTGTCTCAGTTGGTCAGGCTTCTAAAAATATCACCGTATAGTTTATAAAAAACATTGGCGCTATCAATAATTAATTGTTGCTCAGCAGGATCTTCAATTTTATCCATTAAGCCTTCAAAAAATTTAACATGTTCAAGATCTAACGCACCATGAGAACGTAAATAACTAAAGGCCTGATTAGGCAGGCCCAAGGTTAGTTGAATGCCGTCAGCGGCACGATCAGCGGTTGTAATGCTGGTGCCTTCTAACACATGCACCATGCCAAAAAAACCTAAAGGATTGACTCTGTTCACCATATCATAAGCATAGGCAATCATAAGTTCAGTGGCCATTTTAGGTTTACTCTGACGTACAGCCTCTTTGTCAGCACCACAAGCAGCAATGTCATTTAATATCCATTCTTGATGACCAAGTTCTTCTTCAATATATTCTGCCACTGCATTACGCAGCCATTCTTTTTGTTCAGGAATACGAGCACCTACTGCCATCAATAAAGGCACAGTATGTTTAACATGATGATAAGCCTCTGTTAAAAATGCGATATAGTCATCCGTTGTAATATCGCCAATCAGCGCTTTACTAATGATTGGAGCAGATAATAATTCGGTTCGTGCCTGCTCGGTGGCCGTATTTAATCTTTCAAAAAAACTCATTAGGCGTGTCCTTGATAAAGTGACTCTATTTTATTCTGAAATTGTGTCAAAATTGTTGTTCTAACCGGCCGCCCATTTGATGTGATTAAACCATGTTCAAATGTAAGTGGTTCGGTTAATCGGATCCATTGTTTTATTTTTGCATAATCAGGTAAATGGCTATTCACATGATCAATCCATCGTTGAACAGTTTCATCAGTGGTTGTGTTATCTCGTGTTCTGACTAAAGCAATACAAAATGGTTGTGCATCTCCAAAGACAACACACTGTTGTAATAAACCGTTTGATAATAACTCGCTTTCTATCCATTCTGGATTGATATTACGTCCAAAACTGGAAATGAGTAGATTCTTTTTACGTCCCTCAATATATAAAAAACCATCTTTATCCAGTTTGCCAAGATCACCGGTAGCAACCTCTGATTGATACCAACTATCAGGTTGGTCAATGTAACCTAAAAACGCATTACCATTAACGATAATTTCACCGTTTTTAATTGATACCTGACAATGAGGTAACACGGTTCCGATGGAGTCTGTTTTAGAGACATTTGGTCTATTTAAACTAACTACGGAACAGCATTCAGATAAGCCATATCCTTGGTATACAGGCAAACCACATTGCTGAGCTTGTTCAAGTAATACGCTAGAAACACGACTACCGCCAACGGCAATAAATTTGAGTGAGTTTGGCGCTTGCCAACCTTGTTTTATCGCACCGACTAAAGCAAGTAATAGCTCTGGTAACAAGATAAGACTATTAGGTTGGAAATGAGAGATAGTCGACAAGAATATGGCTAAATCAAAGCCAGTACTACCATTAAAGCCTAATGAAGACTGCGAAATTGCAATAACAACTCCGCCCGAAAGTAAAGGCGTATAGATGCCGCCAATATTTTCTAATAAGGTGCTAAACGGCAAAACACTCAGATGACGAGCAGCTGTTTGTTCACTTGCTTTTAATAAGGACTCAGCGACGATGATTTGCTGGTCGTTATTTAAACATACACCTTTAGGTTGTCCTGTTGAGCCTGAGGTAAAGGTTATTTTGCCCGTGGCAAGCGGTAGTGCAACTTTTTTTATGTCATCACACTGTTCAATCACTAATCCATCAAGGTTAATGTCATTAGCATTCGATAAACTGACTAGCTGGGATATGACATCCTCGGCGTGATGAATAACTGCTTGAGTACCAGCGCTAGTAATGGCATGTTGAAGTTGTTGCTGCGAGAAGAATATTGGAAGTGGTAATAAGGTAATATCAGCAAGACGACTTGCTAGATCGATAATGACCCATGCCGGACTATTATCCGCATATAACGCTACCACGCTATTTTTATATGCATGAAGTTGATTACTTAGTGCTATAACTGAAT
>JBFIJJ010000012.1:0-23286 GCA_041600795.1 Methylophagaceae bacterium
ACAGATCTGCTTCGAACTGTTGTACGAATTTTTGAAGGAATTAATTTTTCGAACCAACTCATAATGTGTCACCTAATTGCATATCGTATTGCACTATTATTTTGCCATATCACGCGCATTTATCGCATGTCTCATTTCAGCTACTAATCCTGCCAAGGCTTCAGGCAAGATTTCAGGATTATTAGCATGTTCAGCAATACAACGTACTAAAGTACTGCCAACAACAACCGCATCTGCAACTTCAGATACCGCAGCGGCTGACTTGCCATCTCTAATACCAAAGCCAACGCCCAACGGTAATGAAGTGCGTTGACGCAGTTCAGTCATTTTTTCACTGACTTCGCTTATATCAAGACTTGCAGTACCAGTAACACCTTTAATCGACACATAATAAATGAAGCCTTTTGCTGACTGGGCAATTTTATCCATTCTTTCAGGTGATGTAGTTGGAGCGACCAGAAAAATCGTATCAATATTATGTGAATCCATAATAGCTAAAAACTCTTCTGATTCTTCTGGCGGCATATCAACAGTTAAGATTCCATCGACGCCAACCTCTTCGGCACGCTGAGCAAATGCTTCATAACCCATAGCCTCTAATGGATTTGCATATCCCATCAATATAATAGGTGTGGTTTTATCTTTATCTCTAAACTGGCGTACCATGTCCAAAACATGTTTGAGTGATACATCATTCTTTAACGCACGTTCACACGCTTTTTGAATAATGGGACCATCTGACATCGGATCTGAAAATGGAATACCCAATTCTAATAAATTAGCACCAGCATCGACCATGGCATGTAATATTGGAACCGTGACCCAAGGCTCAGGATCTCCAGCAGTGATATACGGTATTAATGCCGTTTGACCATCGGTCTTTAGCTTTTCAAAACATTGACTAATTCGACTCATTTTTATTCCTCAAAAAGTTAAACCAGCCATGGCTGCAACCGTGTGCATGTCTTTATCACCTCGACCCGATAGATTAACTAAAAGTACTTGTTCAGGAGACATGGTTGGTGCCAACTTACATGCATATGCAATTGCATGACTTGATTCTAACGCAGGAATAATGCCTTCAGAACGCGTTAATGTATGAAATGCTTCTAATGCTTCATCATCAGTCACTGACACATAGTTAGCACGACCAATATCTTTTAATAATGCGTGTTCTGGTCCTACACCTGGATAGTCCAACCCAGCAGAAATTGAATGTGTTTCAATAATCTGACCATTTTTATCTTGCATCAAGTAAGTGCGATTACCATGCAATACACCGGGTGTGCCCGCAGATAATGGCGCTGAATGTTGACCTGTTTCGATACCATGACCGGCACCTTCTACTCCATACATTGCAACTTCTTTGTCTTCGATAAATGGATGAAATAAGCCAATCGCATTCGAGCCACCGCCAATACACGCTATGAGCGCGTCAGGCAATTTACCTGTTGCTTTAATAATTTGACTACGCGCTTCTCGCCCAATAATTGATTGAAAGTCTCGAACCATCGCGGGATAAGGGTGTGGACCAGCCACTGTACCAATAATGTAAAACGTATTATCAACGTTGGTAACCCAATCACGTAATGCCTCATTCAGTGCATCTTTTAATGTACGTGAACCAGATTCAACTGGAATGACTTCTGCTCCAAGCAATTTCATTCGATAAACATTCTGAGCTTGACGCTGAACATCTTCAGCACCCATGTAAACAATGCATTCCATACCTAAACGTGCAGCAACTGTTGCAGTTGCAACCCCATGCTGTCCAGCACCAGTTTCAGCAATGATACGTGTTTTCCCCATACGTTTGGCCAGTAAAGCTTGACCAATTGTATTGTTAACCTTGTGTGCTCCAGTGTGGTTTAGATCTTCACGTTTTAGATAGATTTGGGCACCACCAAGATTTTTAGTCAAATTCTCAGCAAGATAAATTGGAGAAGGTCGGCCTACAAAATCGGCAAGATCTTTGTCCATCTCGGCTTGAAAGTCTGGGTCTGTTTTATATTGTTCATAGGCATGTTCTAACTCGTAGATAGCGCCCATAAGTGTTTCACCGACAAACCGTCCACCATATTGACCAAAGTGACCTTTATCATCGGGATATGTATCGTAATAATTAGTTTCCATCGTATTAGCCATTGGCTACCTCTTGCATGAAAGTGCGTATTTTCTGATTATCTTTTATGCCTTTTGCAAGCTCGACACCACCACTGACATCGACTGCATAGGGTTGCACTTGTTCTATCGCCATCGCAACATTTTCAACCGTTAATCCTCCGGCTAGAATAATGGGTTTGTTAACATCAGTTATCATTGACCAATCAAATGTGAGTCCAGTTCCTCCTGGCACTCCTACTTGATAACTATCAAGCAATAACGCAGATGCTGTTGCATACTTGTCTGCCATTACTGTTAAATCAATATGATCTTTCATTCGAATAGCTTTCATATATGGTTTATTAAATTGTTGGCAATATTCTGGGCTTTCATCACCATGGAATTGCAATAAATCAATTTTTACCGCATCCAAGCAGGCATACACATCATCTGGTTGAGCATCAACAAATAATGCAACAACACAAACAAAAGGCGGTAAATTTTCAACAATTTTCTGAGCTTGCGCAATTGTCACAGCCCTAGGACTAGGCGCATAGAAAACTAAGCCTATCGCGTCTGCACCCATTTCAATTGCAAATTCAGCATCTTGGCGACGGGTAATGCCACAAATTTTTACACGTGTTCTCATTACTGATATCGGAGAAAGAAAACCAATCCGATACTTTACCAGACCACGGGGAAAGCTGACACTGTTGGTAGCTGATATTGTTCTGGATATTCTGCTTTAACGAAAAATAAGCCTTGTGGTGGTGATGTTATTCCGCCTTGACTGCGATCACGACTATCTAAAACAGATTGTGCCCAAGATACTGGTTTTTTACCTTCACCAATAGGTACTAAGACACCAACAATATTTCTCACCATATGGTGTAAAAATGATTTTCCAACCACATCTACAGCAATACAGTTATCGTGCCGTGTTACGTGTATTTTTTCTAATGTTTTAATCGCACTTTTGGCCTGACATTCCTGTGCACGAAATGCAGAGAAATCATGATGCCCTATTAATAATTGAGCCGCTTGTTGCATCTTCACTTCGTCGAGATGTCTAAATACCCACCACATCCGATTATGATGTATCGCTGAACGGCCCACTCTATTAAAGATTAAATAGCGATAACTTCGTCTAGTTGCAGAAAAGCGTGCACTAAAATCATCGTCTACAGGCTTAGCCCAAGTGACGTTGATATCCTCTGGCAGGTTTGCATTAATGCCTAGAATCCAATTTCGTTCAGCTCGTTCGGCATCTGTATCAAAATGTACAACTTGTTGAATAGCATGAACACCAGAATCAGTTCTACCTGCCGCAGTAGTGCTAGTAGAATGATTTGCAACTATCGAGATTGCTTTTTCTAAACAACCCTGCACTGTGCGCTGTTGTGGTTGAACCTGCCAACCTGAAAACTGTGTGCCATCGTATTCGACACCTAAGGCTACTCTCACCTAGTCTCCGATGTTATTTAATGCCACTCAGCATTGTCTCTGCGCGTGCTTTCTGGTCATCATTACCTTCGGTCAACACTTCTTCTAAAATGCTTTTGGCACCATCAGGATCGCCCATATCGATGTAAGCAGCTGCTAAATCTAGTTTTGTTTCCGCTTCATCAACTTGATCAAAGTCACCCAAATCAAATTCAAGTTCCGATCCAGATAACGCGGCATTAGCTTCAGTTAGATCATCATCAGTAACGGTATCTAAATCATCTAATTCAAATGCTTCATCGTCATTATTGAGATCAAGATCAAATTCCATAGTATCGCTACCATTATCATTTGAAGTTGTAGTCGAATCAGTTTCAATAGTTTCTTTTTCAGCTATGTTTAATGGCTCAACCTCGGGTAGGCTTAATCTATCAGCATCATCACTTACATCCGATACTGCTAGTTCATCGGTTAAATCCAATGAAACATCATCAGACGAATTTTTATACGTATCAAAGGCCATCAATTCATCATCAATATCAGTAGTTGATGATGTAATGTTTTGATTAGAACTAGAATCATCCAACGCCATCGTATCAAGAGCTAGCACACCTGCATCCATATCTTGAATGGCAGGCTCTTCTGGAATAATTTCCTCAGCACTATTCTTAAGTACTGGTTGGAACAATGCCTCATGTGGTGCCAATTCCTGCCCCCAGCTCACGACTTCATCCCAGTCGGGTGCATTTGTTTCATTCTGATAATATTCAGCTAACTCCACAAACTCATTGAGTTGTGACTGCTTAAATAAAACAAATAATAATTTATGAATGACTTCTTCGTTCATTGGCTCATTATCATGTGCCAATTGAAGGGTTTGTTTTGCTTTTGCAAAGTCACCATAACTTACATACACATCAGCATCATTGACTAACTGTTCTATTGTTTTTTCGGGTTCATCTGCCGCGACTGGTGTTACTTCCGTATCAATAACATCATTGTTATCCACAAGTTGAGGTCGGTGCGTTTCAGTTGTAGGGCTTGCTTTCGCTGGCTTATCGCCAACAGCTTGATCCCAGGTGACATAACGACGTTTACGCATCCGGATAATCAACCAAATAAGCATTAACAACAATAAACCGCCTAATGTTGATGCATGTTTATGCTCACTTATATATGATTTTACTTGCTCATATTTTGATTTAACTTGTTCACTATCTAATCCAGCTAAATCGGAAACATAACTGATAGCACCATCAACAGAATTTAATGCTTGTTCAATTACAGTGTTAGCTTGCTCTGATTCTGCGACTTCTGTTAAAACCGATTCAGTATCATTAGCAGGCTCTTGTGTTTGAGACATCTCATCAGGCATCTGTTCCGGTGTATTAGCCATAGCGGGCGACATATCATCTTCAACAGCTGCTTGATTCTCTTCTAGATCGTTTGGAGTACTAGTAGTATCCGCGACATCTGTTTGAACAGTCTCATCTGATGATGCTGCCGCATCAGCTTGTTGTTCAAGCGTACTTTGTAGTAATGCTAAATCTGGATCTTTTAAGGATAACAAGCGACGTAAAGTTTCAATCTGCTCTTCCATTGCAGCCATACGTGACTTGATGTCAATATTTTCTTGAGTTTGATTTTCGATTGTTTCTTGAGCAAGAGTAAGCTGTTCACTTAAAGCGGTTAATTTATCATCACCCAAAGGAGACATTTCTATTTCATTAGTAACCACATCGTCACTTGGTGCAACCAATTTCAAGCGTGCAGTTGCCTCTGCAGCTGATTCTACAACCTCATTTTCTTTAGCAGGCATTGTCACCTGATCTGTTGCATCTTGTGATTCAGGATTTTCTGCTGGCGATATTGTGGTGTCTGCCGTTGTTGCAGGTATTGATTTTGCGTTACGATTTTTCCACACTGTATTTTGCTGAGAAACGGCTGAAATGGCTTGGGCTTTAGATAATTTTTTAATAGTACTTTCAGCCGGAATAGTTAAGGTGTAACCCGCTTTCAAACCATTAATATTATTATTTGAGAATGCATCAGGATTTTCGTCTAGTAGCGCCATCATCATCTGATTGACAGTGGCGTCACCTTGTTTGGTTTTAAGTGCGATTTTCCAAAGGGTGTCATTTCTATCTGTTGGACCATAACTACTACCAGCACTATACTTTGTTGATACTGAAGACGTTGGTGTGTAGCTTGTTGTAGGTGTTGCTGTTTGAGCTGGTTTACTTACTTTGCTTGCGACTTTAGTCTGTGGTTTTACAAAAATGTCTTTTGGCGGGTCAAGTAACACGGTGTATTCACGAATGAGTCGACCGTTACCGGCTGTCGCGGTCAATAACAAGTCTACAAACGGTTCTTTTATCGCATTTTTAGAACGAATATCAATTGATGTCACACCATTTGTTTCGACCACAGTAAATTCAAATTGTGTTAAATAAAAACTACGCTCTAAACCAGCCCGTTCAAACTCGCTGGCTGAGGCTAATTGAACTTGTAAGTTGCCTTTTTCTTCTTCACGAAGCGCTGTTACAGGGATTTGAGCTCTAAATGGTTGGTTCAGAGCAGATGACAGTTCAATTTTTCCTAATCCAAATGCATGACTGTTACTCATGGGAAGAAAAACGCCTAATGCAGTCATCACTGCGAGACTAGTAAACGTTCTTGTTATCATGTCAAACCCCTTGTTTAAATCCTGCTAAACGTAATCGTAACACTTACAGATATTTTTCAACCAAAATTTCAGCAATTTGTACGCTGTTTAATGCAGCACCTTTACGAACATTATCAGCAACCACCCATAAATTAAGGCCATTAGGATGGGAAATATCTTCACGGATTCTACCTACATAAACCGGATCAGTACCAGATGCATCAACAGCTGTAGGGTATCCCCCGTCATTTCTATCATCAAGTACCACAATACCATCAAATGCAGTTAATAGTTTTCTAGCCTCTTCTGCCGAGATTTTTTGTTTGGTTTCGATATGGATTGCTTCTGAATGCCCATAAAAAACAGGCACACGAACGGCTGTCGGATTAACTGCAATAGTATCGTCACCCATTATTTTCTTGGTTTCCCACACCATTTTCATTTCTTCTTTGGTGTAACCATTATCTTGAAACACATCTATGTGTGGTAAAACATTAAATGCGATTCGTTTTGGATAGACATTAGTTTCGACCGGACGACCATTAAGCAATTCAGCTGTTTGTTTAGCCAGCTCATCCATCGCAGGTTTTCCTGTTCCGGATACAGCTTGATAAGTACAGACATTGATACGGCTAATGCCAACAGCATCATAAATCGGTTTCAATGCAACCATCATTTGGATAGTTGAACAATTTGGATTAGCAATAATGCCTTTGTTTTTATAAAGTGCAATGTCTTGAGGATTAACTTCAGGTACAACTAATGGAATGTCATCAACATAACGAAACTCAGAGGTATTATCAATGACAACACAGCCCGCAGCCGCGGCAATCGGAGCGTAAACTCGAGACACCTCACCACCTGGGGAAAACAAACCTATTTGTACTTTTGAGAAATCAAATGTTGCTAAATCTTCAACAATTAAAGATTTATTGCCAAATGAGACCGTATTGCCCGCAGAGCGCTCACTCGCTAAAGCATATACTTTGCCGACAGGGAACTTACGTTCATGCAGGATCGACAACATTGTTTCACCGACAGCACCAGTCGCACCAACTACTGCAACATCAATTTTTTTACTCACTGTTCACCTAACTTTAAAAATATATTTAATTTAAAGCGCTGCAACAATTGCATCGCCCATTTCAGCTGTTCCTACTTTGGTCATACCTTCAGAATAAATATCACCCGTACGCAGACCATCGTCAAGTACTTTACTTACGGCATTTTCAATGCGATCAGCCATTGCAGGTTGATCTAAGGTATAACGTAACATCATAGCTACTGATAAGATTGTTGCAATTGGATTAGCTAAATTTTGACCTGCGATATCAGGCGCTGAACCATGTATAGGTTCATACATACCCTTACCATCTTCATCAAGTGATGCTGAAGGTAACATTCCAATTGAGCCTGTTAGCATTGACGCACAATCAGACAAGATGTCACCAAACATATTTGTTGTCACCATCACATCAAATTGTTTTGGTGCACGTACTAATTGCATAGCCGCATTATCAACATACATATGACTTAATTCAACGTCAGCATAATCAGCGGACAATGCAGTCATTGTTTCACGCCAAAGCTCAGTACATTCAAGCACATTTGCTTTATCAACAGAACATAATTTGCCACCACGCTTTTGTGCTATTTCAAAGGCTACTTTACCAATACGGTTAATTTCGCTTTCTTTATAGACTAGTGTGTTGAAGCCTTCTTTTTCGCCATTAGCAAGCTCACGAATACCACGTGGTTGACCAAAATAAATACCACCGGTTAATTCACGGACAATCATCAAATCAAGCCCGGCAACAACCTCAGCTTTAAGTGTTGATGCATCTGCTAATTGAGGATATAAGATTGCTGGTCGCAGATTAGCAAAAAGATTAAGTTCACTGCGGATACCAAGTAAGCCTTTTTCTGGTCGAACACTAATATCTAATGATTCCCATTTATAACCACCAACCGCACCCAAGAGCACTGCATCGGCAGCTTTCGAAATAGCTAAAGTATGTTCTGGCAATGGCGTACCTGTTTCATCGTATGCGGCACCACCAATCAAGCCATATTCAAGCTCAATATCTAAACCATCTTGTGCTAACTTTTCTAATACTTTAACTGCCTCAGCGACAATCTCTGGACCGATTCCATCACCGGGTAAAACTGCAATTTTTTTTGTCATTATTTCCGTTCACTAACGTTTATGTAGATTTTAAAAGTATGTAATTATGCTGAAAACAGCCATGGTGCTTGCTGCTTGCGCTGCTGTTCATATGCACTAATTTCATCAGCATGTTGTAAGGTTAAACCAATATCATCCAAGCCATTTAATAGGCAATGCTTTTTAAATGGATCAATATCAAATGCTATTGATTTGCCATTTGGCATTAAAATTGTTTGCTGTGGTAAATCAACTGTTAGTTGATAACCAGGCTCGGCTTCTACAGCAGCAAAAAGTTCATTGATATAGTTATCGTCTAACTTAATAGCTAAAATGCCATTTTTACTGGTGTTGCTAAAAAAAATATCCGCAAAACTTGGCGCGATCACAACACGAATACCGAAGTCATCAAGCGCCCAAACAGCATGTTCTCGACTCGAACCACAACCGAAGTTTTCACGAGCAAGCAGTATTGTACCACCTTGATAGCGCTCTTGATTTAAAACGAAATCTGGATTTAAGGGACGATTTTCACAACTTTTCCCCGGCTCACCCAAGTCGAGGTAGCGCCATTCATCAAATAAGTTAGGGCCAAAACCACTACGCTGAATCGATTTTAGAAATTGTTTAGGAATAATGGCATCGGTATCAACATTAGGTCTATCTAATGGAATGACAATGCCTTGCTCTACTGAAAATGATTGCATTACGACTAATTCACTTTTACTTAAATTATTTTAAACCGAAGTTTAAATAAAAACTTACGGGGACGGTATAGCTAATTGATGGAAGCTTAGCAAGCTCTCTAAGCTTTTCAACGCCTGCAACAAGACCAAAATCAGCAACATTTAATAAAACGGGACGCATACTCACCACTGAAAGTTTTGCCCCGACTAAACGTGTCACAACAACATCAAGAGTGAGCGGTACAGTCTGACCGTGCAATTCCAGTGTTGCATCAATCGCAAGTTCTGAACTGGCACCTTCTGCAATTGCATCTATTGTTTCTGGATCAATAGTCGCTTTTAAAACAGCTGTAGGATACTGTGCTATTTCAAACAAAAAGGTTGTCATACGTTCATCGCGAATGGCAATGTTTGTATCAACACTAGCTAGATTGATTGTAATGATTGCATTACCCAAATCATCTACTGTGCCATCCAATGTTTTAAACTGATGTATTTCAGAAATATGTGTTTTTTTAGTTGAAATAAAATTCAGTTGTGAATTGGCGCTATCAAGTTGCCACTGGGTGGCAAAAGCTGTATTCATTGATAACATCACTAACAAAGCACTCAACCATAGTACATATTTATTCATCGCTCATCTCCTTTCAATATTGTTATTTCACTATCAACTTCTTCATGCTCTTCATTGAGCTGGTTGATAGACTCAGTAATATCATCTTTAACTGGTGACTTTAACACTATAATTTCTACACGCCGATTTTTAGCTCGGTTTTCAGACGTATCATTAGGTGCCAAAGGCTGAGTATCAGCATAACCCTCTAAAACAAATCGCTCTGGAGGCATCACCCCAGCAGCTAATAGTTCATGTACAACTGAGGTTGCTCGAGATGTAGAAAGTTCCCAGTTAGAACGATAGCGCGGTGTGTTAATAGGAACATTATCCGTGTGTCCCGCAACAGCAATTTTGCCATCAGTCAAGGCCAATACATTATGTATTTTGGCTAATATGGGCAAAAACGCTCTGTTAAGCCTCGCATCACCAGAAGGAAACGATCCTTTTTCACGAATCCTAATAACAATTCTGTTTAATTGTGTTTCAACATCAATCAAGCCTTCAGAGATTTCTTTTTCCAAAGCTTGTTTAAACTCTTTTGCCTCTTTTTGTATTTCTTTTTGTATTTCTTCTTGCGCTTCTTTTTTATCAAGCGTTACTTTCAAAGCATCATGTGTTTCATCGGCTGTATCTTGTCGAACTTGTTGCAAAGGTGTTGGTTTAGGATCACCAGGACTGAACTCCTGTGCAATGATACTTGTGCCTTTTGGTATTTCATTCGCCGCTACTTCTCGTTGCACACCAAATGCATTATCAAGTGATTTAACCACCATTTTGTATTTTAACGCATCCATTTCTGCAAATGATAATAACAACACAAAGAAACACATAAGTAGTGACATTAAGTCAGCAAATGTGCCCATATAGGCAGGTAAGCCTACTGGTGGACAATCACAATCATGCTCTTCGACCTCCTCACTCATGAGGCGGACCTTTCATATTTGCTAATCATTACTCGCTATTCTTCCTGTACAGCACGTTCTTGCTCTGGAGCATTACGCTTTGATGGCGGTAAGAAATTTTTCAACAACTCTTCCAATACTTTCGGATTCTGTCCTTCCTGAATACCAAGTACGCTCTCAATAATAATATTTTTATTTGTCGCTTCTTCAGCACTACGCAATGCCAACTTATCTGAAATCGGTAATGCAAACATATTCGCTAACATTGCACCATAAAGTGTGGTCAATAATGCAACAGCCATCGCCGGCCCAATCGATTTAGGATCGGACATATTCGATAGCATTTGGACTAGACCTACCAAGGTACCGATCATTCCCATCGCTGGACCTGCATCACCAATCTGTTTAAAAATATCCTGTCCAATTTTATGACGACTAACTGTTTCATTCATTTCTGTTGTTAAGGCTTTTTTGACCACAGATGGCTCATGACCATCAACTAACATTGTGATGCCTTTTGCAAGCACGGGATTAGTAATCTCTTGATTTTCTAATGCCAACAAACCTTCTTTTCTGGCGATGCCAGCTAACTCGACTACAGTGGTAATAAGTTCGTCAGGACTTTCCGATTTATACAAAAAGGCTTTGATCGCGGTTTTAATCGATCCAATAAATTGAGCCAAGGTGAAGCGCATCATTACAACAGCAATTGCACCGCCCAAAACTATCATGAATGAGGGTGCATTTATGAAAACTAATGCTCCTGATCCCAGTGCAATTGTGGCAATAATCAGCCCCCATGAAGCCAAGAACCCCAACAGCGTCGCTAAATCCACTAAAAACATCTCCTAATTCAAAGTGTGATAACACTTTTAAATAACTTTAATAAATATCGGGTCATTTTACCCAAAGCTGGATAAAAAAGCTGTAGTTACATGACTAACTTCGTATTCTATGATTCATCTTATTTCGATACATCATCCATGCTGGAAGCAAGATCACGATGATGCCAACCATCATCAGTATTAATGGCCAAACAACCGGCTTGTTCCATTGGTTTTGTAAATCCGCACGCTGTTTCGGATCTAAACGTCTATATTTCAGTATGTTATTAGCCATCAAGTTTGGCTTTATATTGTAATTCCATGCGTGAAATAACGACAATTGCTTAGGATGATATCCCCAAATCCACGGTGCATCGTCAATTAATATTTGATGCATTTGATTAATAATCTGTTGGCGAGCTTGTGTGTCTGGCATTACTCGCATCTGCTCAAATAAATGATCAAATTTGTCATTGTGATAATTGGCGGCATTCTCGCCACCACTAATCACTTTGCCATTAGGCCCATACAACAAAAATAAGAAATTCTCAGGATCTGGATAATCGGCATTCCATCCCCATTGGAACAATTGAGCTTGACCACTGCGCATTTTGTCTTGAAAGCGATTGTAATCAGTACTGCGGATGACTAATTGAATATCTAATTTTTGAAATTGCTTTCGAAGCCAATCAAATTCCGATTTAGCAGCTGGGCCACTTGCAGGCACATCGAAATATAACACCAATGGCTCGCCAGTTTTATTATCACGTCCATTCGGATAACCTGCTTGGGCAAGTAGCTGTCTGGCATCGCTTATGGGTTTACGTCGAACATTTCCATCATTCCAATCATAGACATTTGAGTTAATACCTTCTGGGCCAGATTGATATCCAAAAATGCCAGGAGGTATTGGACCTTGTGCAGCAATCCCTCTACCATTTGCAAATATCGAAATAAACTCCTCGTAATCAATCGCTATCGAAATTGCTTGACGTAATTTTTTGGCTTGGTCGGATAAGCCACCTACCACCGGATCATCCATATTAAAACCTATGTAGTAGCTTGATGTTCCAACCGCTGTTTTGAGATTAATGCCCTTTTCTAGCATGGCATCACTTAAACTAAAATCACCAGAACTCGCCATATCAATTGCTTGCTCAAAACTGTCTGAGCTGACACCACTAACATCATAATAACCTTGCAGGAATTTATTCCAATACGATGTATTTTCTTTTTCTAAGGTAAAGACCACTTTGTCAATTAGAGGCAAACGCTTTCCTGCATCGTTTAGCAACCCCGTTATCTCATCTTCTTTTTCGCCCTGTTTGGGATAAAAATCATCGTGATAATTAGGATTTTTTTCTAATATCATTTGGCTATTAGGATCATTTTTGCTCAATAAAAATGGGCCTGTGCCGATGGGATACCAATCAAGTGTGATATTTTTTTGTGCTAGTTCGGTTTGTTGATAGAAAACGTCTGCTTCCCATGGCACGGGAGCAAAGAAAGGCATTGCTAACCAGTAACGTAATTGTGGATATTTACCATAGACTTTAATTTGGTATGTATATCGATCAATTACAGTTACACCTTCAATATCATATTGTCTTAGATCTAATGCCTGTCCTGCTTGTTTTATATTTTGTAATTGCGTTGCAAAATCACCTAGACCAACGATGTATTCACTCATCAGACCTAAAATTGGCGAATGTATTTCAGGGTTTGCCAAACGCTTTATCTGATAAACGTAGTCTTGTGCAATCAGCTCACGTGTTGCTTGTTGCTCAAAGTCTGCCAATGCTGAAATCTGATCTGTCTCCTCCTTGCTTAAATGGTGATATAAATAATTACCATACTCATCTTTTGCGAAGGCTGGATGTGGTTGATAGTGAATTCCTTTTTTTATGTTTATTTGATAAACGCTATAAGCAACGGGCTGGGGATCATCAGTACCAAGTAGCTCATTTTGTGCGCTATAAAACGACACTGTTGGCATGGCCCCTGCTGTCAATGGTTCTAATGTATAGGGACGTTTTAAATAATGATATTGCAAAGGGGGCTCATAGATCTGCCCGGTAAACGTCGCTTCATTCGAACTATAGGAACGAGCAGGGTCAAGGTGCTTGGGTCTCAGGCTAAATGAAGAGTACAAGATGGTTGCATTCTGATCTTGCTCAGAATAAGGAGAGTTAATAGCGTTAAAATCACAGCCGGATAGACATAGAGTAATGCTGGCAATTACATACCAAAGATAACGCATAAAACCTCTGTTGTGATAGTAACGATACTGGCTATTATAGCGAGTAAACATTAGTTGTGCCTCTTCCAGAAAATCCATATTTACGGTACTTTAGATCGTTTATTCAACAACATCAGGAGCCCCAAAATGGGTTTTTTACAAGGTAAACGTGTATTAATTGTAGGTGTAGCTAGCGCGCGTTCGATCGCATCTGGTATCGCATTAGCTATGGCGCGTGAAGGTGCTGAACTGGCATTTACATATCAAACTGACAAATTAAAATCACGTGTAGAAAAAATTGCCGAGGAATGTGGCGCAAATCCCGCATTGTTGTTTCCTTGTGATGTGTCGAGCGACGAGCAAATTAACGCTGTATTTGAACAATTAGGCCAACATTGGGATGGTTTGGATACAATTATTCATGCCGTTGCTTTTGCACCCCGTGAACAACTTCAAGGCAGCTATATTGATAGTGTCACGCGTGAAGGTTTTGCAATTGCTCATGACATCAGTGCCTATAGTTTTGCTGCGTTAGCTAAAGCAGGAAGATCAATGATGGCTGGTCGTAATGGCTCATTGCTTACATTAAGCTACCTTGGCGCTGAACGTGCTATAGAAAATTACAACGTAATGGGTGTCGCTAAAGCAAGCTTAGAAGCTAATGTTCGTTATATGGCCTATTCATTAGGTCCAGAAGGTACACGTGTTAATGCTATCTCAGCAGGCCCGATTAAAACATTAGCTGCAGCCGGAATCGCTGACTTTAGTAAGAAATTGGCAATGGGAGCTGAAGTTTCCCCATTACGTCGTAACGTTACTATTGAAGAAGTCGGCAATGTTGCTGCATTTATGTGCTCAGATCTCGCTTCAGGTATAACTGGCGAAATAACATACGTCGATAGTGGCTACAACATTGTTGGTGGTGCAGCTGGTTGATATAGCCGACAAAACGCTATAAATAAAAAAGGCGCTTTAAAGCGCCTTTTTTATAACTTAATGGTTACTTACTTTAAGTATTCTAAATTGATTTTGATGTCAGCATCCGCTTTTAAACTTTCGATAAAGGCTTGGACTTGACTGCTACCTTCAGTTTTTACCAGATAAGCTTCTAATCCATCGCGATCTTCAGCTGTTGCTTCAGCAGGATTACCATCAGTGACACCACTTACTTTTACAACGATATAATTACCATTACTCGCACTAAACCCCGTAAATTCAGCACTATTAGCTGTCGGTTCTGGCAATCTAAATGCTTGTTCTAATATTTGAGCACTAATTTCTGAACTTGCACGACTATATGCTTGAGTATCGTGCCAATCACTTTCTGAAAATAGTGCCTCGTTTGTTTCACCTGACTTCATCTGAGCAAGTATTGCTTCACCTTGTTCTTTTGCCTTGGCACTGGCTTTTTCAAATTTAAGTTGTTCAGCAATCGCAGGCGAGATCGAATCGAAAGGTAATTGACTCGCTAAGCTGTGTTTATTCTTATGCAACACAATCAGACGTGTTTTACTTAATTCAATAACTGCGCTGTTGAGATTATTCATCAACACATCTTCACTAAATGCGACACTAGCGATTTTCTTATCTGATGCTATCCCTGTACCACCGTCACGGGTGAACTCTTCCGTTTGCTTAATCTCTAAGCCTAATGACTCAGCAGTTATATCAAGGCTATCTGGATTTTCATAACTAAGATCGGCCAGTTTTTCTGCTTGTTCATAAAACAAGTCTTCTGCTTGACGATATCGATACATTTTCTCAACATCATCATGAGCATCCTCAAATGATTTACCTTCAGGCTGCTTGATATCTGTTAATTTTATAAGATGGTAACCAAATTCTGTTTTGACTGGCTCACTAACATCACCAATTGCAGATAAAGCAAATACTGCTTGATCAAATGCTGGATCCATCACATTTTGCTGGAAATAACCTAAATCACCACCGTCATTGGCTGAACCGGTATCTTGCGAAAATTCTTTAGCCAAAGCAGAAAATTCTTCACCCTGCTCTAGACGTTGTTGAATTGTAGATAAGGTTTTTAATGCCTCAGCCTCGTCGCCTTCTATTAAGATATGGCTAGCTCTACGTTGATCTGGCCCCACAAACTGATTTTGATTCTCTAGATAAAATTGTTTTAAAGCTTGTTCATCAACCTCAACTGTTTTTGCCAACTCCTCAACAGACAATTCAATGTAATTTACCGAAACACGTTCTGGAGCAAGATACTTTGATTTGTTGTTGTCGTAATACGCTTGTACTTCGTCGTCAGCTACCTGAATTTGGTCTGACAATGATTGTGCTGATATAACACCATATGCAATATCACGCGTTTGCTTTTCTAATCTAATAATATTGTTTACTGAAGCGGGTGTTATGAGCACTGATTGTTGAATCGTATCCGTTAACTCTTTTGCTAAGATATCAATACGCAATTGCGCTTCATACGAAGCTGGACTTTCTCCAACTCTTGCAAGCAACATACGATATCTTTCAGGATCAAATTTACCTTCTGTTTGGAAGGCTGGTGTGGATTTAATCAGTGTATTGATGGCACTATCGCTAACGCGTTGGCCTAACTCTGCATTAGCCAATTGCAGTAATTTTCGCTCAATTAAACTATCTAACACATTTTGTTTAACAGCTTGACCTTCAAAAAGAGCAGGATCAAATCGTTCACCCATCGCAACTCTCATGCGCTCACGATACTGTTGATAAGCTCGCTGAAATTCGACTTGTTTAATAGGTTCCCCATTAACTGTCGCCGTAACGGCATCAGATGGACCATTTAAATAAGAATTAACGCCCCAAAGCGCAAAAGGAATACTAATCAGGCCAACGATAAACCATGCAACCCAACCTTTGGCTCGTTCGCGAATGAAATGCAACATAGAAGAGAACCTTCGAGAATAATGTATGTAGAACGTTATTAAAATCCAAAAAAAAAGGCGCATTAAGTGCGCCTTTTTCTACTAATCTGGCGGAGCGGACGGGACTCGAACCCGCGACCTCCGGCGTGACAGGCCAGCATTCTAACCAGCTGAACTACCGCTCCATTTTTTCTTGGTGGGTGCTGAGGGGTTCGAACCCCCGACCCTCGCCTTGTAAGGGCGATGCTCTCCCAGCTGAGCTAAGCACCCCCGAGAAAAAAGAAACTAGTTTACAGCATCTTTTAGAGCTTTACCAGCTTTAAAAGCAGGAATTTTTGCTGCCGCAATTTGGATTTCTTCACCAGTGCGTGGGTTACGGCCAGTGCGTGCAGCACGGTCACGTACAGAAAATGTTCCAAAACCAACTAACGTTACTTGATCACCGCTGCTTAAAGCAGAAGTTACAGCAGAAGTCATACCATCAACAGCTAATGCTGCTTTTGCTTTAGAAATATCAGCTGCACTTGCAATTGCATCAATCAATTCAGATTTATTCACATTCAGTTCCTCTCAAAATTATTAATATAGTTATCGTCCCAATAACATCAGCCAGCCCCGGCAAAGAATGGGAAGTGTGTATCTAACTACAGCAAATTCAGTGTGTCAAGATGGAGTTCACCTTTTCGATTATTCGAAAATATGATTTAAGATTAATCATCTGGAAAACCACGATATACGTCAAAAATCGTGCCGGAATTTACTAGCAAAATTTAAAGGCTATTTTGCACCAACCAAGCTTTAGTTATCGCTACATATTGAGCAATAGTAAGCGTTTCTGGCCTTTGTTTTAAGTCGATACCTTCAGCCAATAAGGTCTCAAAAGTGACTATATCTTTCAATGTGTTAGCAATGGTTTTTCGACGCTGCGAGAAGGCTTTTGTGACTATTTTATTAAGAGCTTCAAGTGGCATGTCTCCCCCGAGATAATGATCAAGAGGTTTAAGATATACAATGGCTGACTCCACTTTTGGCATTGGGTCGAATGCTTCTGGCGGTACAACGAATAATTGTGTTGCTTCGCACTGATATTGAACCATAATACTCAAACGGCCATAGCTTTTTGAATCGGGTTGCGCACAGATGCGCTCGACAACCTCGCGCTGAAGCATAAAACACATGTCACTTATGCACTCAGATTGTCCCAGAAGATGAAATAACAATGGTGTTGTAATGTTATAAGGAAGATTCCCTATAACTCTGAGCTTTTGATTGTCGCTTGAAATTAAGCTCCTATAATCAAACGTCAGTGCATCTGCTTGATGTATGGTCAACTGATTGTAGCCAGCAAATTTTGCTTTCAACAAAGGTACAAGATCACGATCAAGTTCAATTACATCGAGTTGATCACAGTTTTCTAATAAAGGCTTTGTTAATGCTGCTCGTCCAGGACCTATTTCTACTAAATGCTGACCCGTCTGCGGATTAATTGCTGAAACAATATCTGAAATAATTTGTTGATCTTGCAAAAAGTTCTGACCGAACCGTTTGCGAGCTTTAGGATAGCGAGAACTGGTACTCATTGTACTTTTCGACTTGTATTCATTGTAATTGCCATGTTGATTGCTGCAATTAAACTCGTGCTTTTAGCCTGTCCAGTACCAGCTAGTTCAAGTGCTGTGCCATGGTCTACAGAAGTACGAATAAAAGGTAAACCTAACGTAACATTAACAGCTTGTCCAAAACCATGATGTTTCAATACTGGTAGGCCTTGATCATGATACATAGCAAGTACGACATCAAATTCTTTTAATTTCTCATCAACAAACACGGTATCAGCCGGCCAAGGGCCACTTATTTTTGAATGTTGTTGTTTGAATCGTTCAATTACCGGTGAAATAACATCAATTTCTTCAGTACCTAAATGACCGCCTTCACCAGCATGAGGATTGAGCCCACACACTGCAATTCGTGGAGAATTAATTCCAAATTGACTTTGAAAGCTGGTTTCGATGATAGAAATAATTTTATTCAGAGATGTTTGTGTTATCTGATTACTTACCTCTTTTAAAGGTAAATGCGTTGTAGCAAGCGCGACGCGAAGCTGATCTGTGGCTAACATCATCACAACCTTATCAACACCAGCACCATCCGCTAGGAATTCTGTATGCCCGGTAAAATCAATGCCAGCATCATTGATGATACCTTTATGGACAGGGGCCGTGACCATGGCATCAAATTGCTTATTGATACAACCTTCTAACGCTATTTGAAGTGAATTCAAGACGTATGCAGCATTACGTGTATCTAGTTTACCCGCTTGACTTGGGTAGGCTAATGCTACTGGAATATAGCGTATTTCGCCCTTAGTGGATGGATATGTTTTTTGGTCAAGATCAAGCTCGTGCAAAGATACAACTAATCCTAGCTGCTTAGCACGTTGTTCCAATAAGTTTGGATCAGCAATAACAACCAGTTCACAGGGAAATTGATGTTGAGCCATTTGAAGACATAAATCAGGCCCAATCCCTGCCGGCTCACCAGCAGTTATAACGATACGAGGATAGTCAATCAAAGGTCACGGTACTCAACATAAGCCTCGTCACGTAACTCACGTAACCAACTTTCTAATTCTTCATTTATTTTTCTATTACGAATTTGTTCACGTGCTTTATTACGTTTAAATTCCTCAGCCATATTTTCTTCACGTCGGTCAATCACTTTTATTAAGTGCCAGCCAAAACGGCTTTTAAACACGTCACTGACTTCGCCTTTGGCTAATGCATCCATTTTCTCTTCAAATTCAGGCACCATAGCACCAGGACTACTCCAACCCAAACTACCACCTTCAATCGCTGAACCGGTATCATCTGAATGAGCTCGCGCTAATTCAGCGAAATCTTCTCCATTTAAAATACGTTCGCGTAATTGATTTAAGCGTAATTCAGCATCACTATCAGTAACCAGTTGATTTGTTCTTATCAGGATGTGACTAGCTAAAGTTTGTTTGACTAAATGTGTTTCTTCACTCTTTTTCTCAGCTAGCTTGACCAAATGATAACCACTACCACTACGCAGTACTTTACTCACTTCTGATACTTTCATTTGTGGCACTTCAGTGGCAAATAAAGTAGGTAATTCGCCTTTCTTTCTCCAACCCAAATCACCACCTTCTAACGCATTTTGGCCATCTGAATAACCTGATGCAACTTGTGAAAAGTCAGCGCCTTCTGCTAATAATGATTGAACCTTCGCTAATTTGGCTTGTGCTGCTTGTACTTGTTCTGGCATTGCAGCTTCAGGCAGACTAATTAATATATGTAGCAGATGATAGGTTTCTTCATCGCCGCCTTGTGCAGATTGTGTTGCTAAAAAGTTGTCAATTTCTCTATCAGTCACAACAATACGGTCTTCAACTTGGCTTTTTCGTAGGCGACTAATAATCATTTCTTCACGGATAGACTCACGAAAATCGCTAAATGCAAACCCGTCTTTTTCTATGACGTCACGAAATTCCCGCAACGTCATCTTATTATTATCAGCTATCTGTCTAAGTGCAGCATTCAATGCATCATCACCAACTCTTACGCCACTACTTGCTGCTTTCTGAAGTTGGAGACGTTGCATGATCAAGCGTTCTAAAACTTGTTTATGCATGATATCAGAAGGGGGAACTTCAGCATTACGTTGGCGTAGCTGTTGGCGAACGGTCTGCTCCATGTCGACCAATTCGCTTTCCAATATCACTTCGTCATCAACTACTGCGATAATCCTATCTAAAGGTTGAGCAATTGCGGTTCCAACCAGTAATAGGGAAAACAGTAAAATTTTTATCATGGAATATCCAACGTTAAATTTAGGTGGCTAGCATTATAGTAATTAAAGCCATATTTACAAGACGAGTTTAGTTTTACCTTATCAGGATTGAGACTATATGACTGTTGTAGGACGCTTAAGTTTCTATTTGTTTAGGAACCGTAACCGAGAATACTTTTCTCTAATACACCATCAATATCTTGACCAAAGTTTCCTAAACCTTTCAACTCAATTTGGAAATAAATAGCCAAATTCCGATTCTCATCAGATGCATCATTGATGTAATTTCTTACGACAAGGCGAGTAGCCCAACAGCAACTTTCATATTGAATACCAGCTAAACCTTCCATGGTTCGAGTGTCTTTAAGTGAACGATACCAACGTCCAACAAAGCTCCATTGTTGATTAAATGGAATCTGAGTCGATAGATCAACTTGTTCTAAACCAGCTGCTGTACGATATGGGTCAGCCGTATTTTGACGTCGGTAACGATGGGCGGCATTAAAGAATAAGCCATTATCATTTCTATACCGTAATTCAAGCGCTGACATATTTGATCGGGTATCTCGCGGATCCCACTGGATCTCACCGCGAGCAGTCCATTCATCAGCAATTGAAGCGACTACTTCCGCAACCATATCAGAATCTGACTTGGTCTCAAAAGTTGTGTTATTAAGTGATACTTCTCGATCTCCAAAATATTGGATTTGCCCCAAACTAACACGAAGATTCTCTTTACCTGTTTGAGCATCAATAATGCGTGATGTTAAAGCAAGGGTTAGTTGGTTCGCATCACCAACACGATCTGAACCTGAAAATCTATCGTAGCTAAACATTTGTCCCATACTGAATGTACTTAAACTGGTATCAAAGATAGGAATATCAGACTGATTTCGCTCTGGAACATAAAGATAAAATGCACGCGGTTCTAAGGTATGGATATAGGCATCACCTGCAAAGGTCATGTCACGTTCAAAGAATAAACCACTATCTAAACTAACAACGGGTAATGTTCGATCTGGCGATGTGTCGCCGCCAACATTAATACTTCGATCCAAATCATAACGGGTGTGGTGTAAGGCTATGCGAGGCGTAATAAACGCTGCCGCTGTTGCCAAAGGCAGACTTATCGATGGCTCAATATCAATTCGTTGACCTGTGACATTAGTGACTTTATCCGTGTGATCAAAATCAACATATTCAGCCTTCATCGCATAGGTTAAACCCATTGCTTGATCAGGCAAGAAACCATTTAATAATAACTGGGGTAAACGCTGATAAGGTTCATTAACATCGGTCAATGTTTGATAACCTTGAACTCGACCTGTGAAATCCCAATTGGCTCCGTTATAACCAACATTGAGTTCACGATTAAGATGCGTTGTACTTGCTAAACTCAGACTAGGACTAAAATCTTCTAAATAAGCATCATCAGACACATAGTTATAATCAACATTTGTTGACCAACGAGACATGAATTTATTCGTATGTTTCAACGTGAAATGCTTGCGATCTTCTTGATAATAAGGATTAAAATCATCACCATTATTTCTCAAGTCATCACTATTCAAATAACCTGCATCGACCAGACCACTTCCATTTTCATATAAATATCTAAACTCACCATTAAGCATTAAGCCACGTTCGGACATATAACGAGGTGTTAATGTTGCATCATAATTTGGTGAAATATTCCAATAATATGGTGTCTGAAGATCAAATCCTGTCTCCTCAGTACTACCAATAGACGGTACTAAAAAACCAGATTTACGTTCATCGTTTAAAGGAAAGCTGATATATGGCGTGTAAGCGACAGGAAAGCCACCGAGTCGTACAACTACATTTCGAGCACTACCAACACCCTGTTCATGATCCAACTTGACTGATGTTGACTGTAACAACCATGAATCATCACCTTCGGAACATGTCGTATAAGTAGCATTTTTAAGGTTGGTACGTTCTGTTCCTTCACGGTGAACATGACTGGCTGTACCACGAGCGTGATTTTCACGTAGTTTGAAACCAGCATCAATCAGATTGCCACTATCGTTAGTTAATGACCATTCGGCCTGTTGTCCATCAATGATCATGTCACTGTCACGTAGTCTGACATCACCTTGAGCTGTTACATCACCTGAAACCTGATTATAGGTGGCACGATTTGATTTTAGTTCTTGTCCGCCGCGGCTGACAATGACATTACCGGTAAAAACCGATGTACCATCCTCAACTAATTGCGCATTATCCGCTTTAACATCAGTTGCAGTTTGTTCTGGATTAGTAACATAAGGTAAATACTCATTATCCGAACTCGAAGGGCATAACTGCCAGTCACCTGAATCAGCCATAGCCAAAGGACTAAAACATGATAATGTTGCCGCAGAATAAACTATCAATTTGCGCATAACCATCCTCGTGATGCTGTTTAGGCCAGTAGTTTGGCTGAGTTGAACAAAATATAAAGAACAATTTATCGCATAGAAATGACTTTTCATCAAATAAGCCTATTAATATAACACCTAAATTCTATTGAAAAGACCTAACATCAAGTACTTACTGATAATTAAGAATAATTGAACTGACATTTACCTATGACTTTCCCGTCAACCATTCTCAAAAAGTGTATTCATTTTGAAATATTTTATTGACAGCTAAAACCTAAAAACCTATAGTATGCGCTTCCTTTCGGGGGCTATAGCTCAGCTGGGAGAGCGCTTGCATGGCATGCAAGAGGTCGGCGGTTCGATCCCGCCTAGCTCCACCAGAAGTACCGGAAGTAAACAGTTTTAGGTCCCCATCGTCTAGAGGCCTAGGACACCGCCCTTTCACGGCGGTAACAGGGGTTCGAACCCCCTTGGGGACGCCATATAAAACAACCGCTTACGTAAAACTAAGCGGTTTTTTTTATTCAGATATATTCGTAACTTCCAATATGAAGTTATATAAATAGTTTTAGGT
>JBFIJJ010000013.1:0-22643 GCA_041600795.1 Methylophagaceae bacterium
CCGGGCGCATAGTGTGCATAGTGACATTCATAGTCAAATAAACCTAAAAACAACTGCCTGTTTAAAGCTAATTTGAACTCAGACATGTATTGTAAAAACGTGGCATCAACTGGGTGTTGATCAGTTAACCAGCGTGTTTCATCTCGGCGTATATCGTTTTCAACTTGAAAATCCTGCTCACGACCGATGCCTGCACTTTGAAAATCATCATCATCCAGATTCATAACACGTCGTTGCAATGATGCTGTTAATTCTGGATCGAGAAAATCAGTTAACACGCAATAGCCATGAGTTGTTAGCGTTTCAGCAATGTGCTCAAAAAGAGCCTTATTTAGATATGAGAAAGTGTTCAAGCATGTTATCTCCAGACAGACAGAATAAGCCGACGTTCTGAACCAAAGTCACTGCTATGTAGTGGGCATAACTTGGAGTGCAAGATACTGAGCGGGTGATGAAATTTATCAGATTTGGTTGAGTTAAGGACAGGAAAAATCAGGCAGTGTCTGACAGCCCAATAAAATCAAGCAAAGAACCAATAAGCCACAGCGATTGCGGTGACTATTCCTGCAAAATCTGCGATAAGTCCACAGCTTGCAGCATGACGAATGTTCTTAATACCAACAGAACCAAAATAGACGGCAAGCACATAAAAAGTCGTTTCAGTGCTACCTTGCACGATAGATGCTAATCGCCCAGAAAAGGAGTCAGCACCATAGGCTTGCATCGTATCAATCATCATCGCTCGGGCACCACTACCGCTAAATGGTTTCATCAAGGCTGTTGGAAGCGCATCGATAAAACGATCATCCATATTGAATGCTAAGACTATCTGACGAATAAAGCCTGCCAGCATATCAAGGGCACCACTGGCACGAAAAACACCTATCGCAACTAACATTGCTACAAGATAAGGAATAATCTTGATTGCAGTTGTAAAGCCTTCTTGCGCGCCATCAATAAAGGCCTCATAAGCATTGACTCTTTTAACGATAGCACCAGCGATAAATAACATTACCAGTGAAAATAAAATAACGTTACTAATTAAAGCTGATTGAACTAGCATCTCCGCTTGCGGTAAGCTGGCGAAGTAGCTTAATAAAGCGGCAATGAAGAGCGTGAAACCGCCCAGATAACTCAGAATTACTTTATCCAAGAGGTTGATTTTTTGTACTGCTGCAACGGCTAATAAACCTATTAATGTCGATGCATAGGTTGCAATCAAAATAGGAATAAACACATCAGTTGGATTTGCAGCCCCCATTTGAGCACGATACGTGAAAATGGTGACAGGGAATAATGTCACAGCCGATGTATTAATCACTAAAAACAAGATTTGTGCGTTACTTGCCGTATCTTTTAATGGATTTAATTTTTGTAGTTCTTGCATGGCTTTAATGCCTAGCGGGGTGGCGGCATTATCTAGGCCCAACGCATTAGCTGAAATATTCATCACCATTGCACCCAAAGCGGGATGATTGCGCGGCACATCAGGCATTAACTTGGCAAACAGTGGTGTTAGACCTCTGGTCAGTAGATCAATAAAACCGCTGCGTTCGCCGATACGCATAATGCCTAACCACAATGCTAGGACACCAGTCAGGCCAAGGGATATTTCAAATGCGGATTTGGATAGACTAAACATGGCGGTCATTAATTGACCGAAGATCTCTGTTTCCCCAAATACCAATAGCTTTATCAGCGCCACAATAAAGGCGATAGTGAAAAAAGCAATCCAAATGAAATTTAGCATAGAGCGTATTCTTACATTAGCTGTGCAAGAGATAAAGTCATCTGGCTAATAAAAAGATGAATAGCGTCAATAAAAAAGCCCCCATATTTGGGGGCTTTAATTTTTAGACAGATTTACGTTTTAAACCTGGACGTCGTGCCGCATCACGCGGACGAGTACGTGCTTTACCGGTACGTCTTGGTTTACGTTCACGTGTATCGGTACCATGTTCGATTTCACCCGTCGCTAAAGTAATGTTGAGCTGTTTATTATTAACCCATACTTTGCGAAGTTGTTGGTATAAATCGCGCGGCATGCCTTTAGGCAAATCAACGATGCTGTGTGTTTCATTGATAGTGATACGACCAATATCTTTACTGTCGATACCAGCTTCATTAGCAATAGCACCGACGATATTTTTGGCTTCTACACCATCATTTTTACCGACTTCAATACGGAAGCTATCCATATCTTGCTCAGGTTTATGTTCACTACGTTGTGCACTATTACGGCGAGGTGAACGTTCGCGATCTTGTCTTGCTTCACCACCTCGTTCGCTACGAAAATCACGCTGTGGGCGATCGTCACGAGCAGGGCGTTCAGTCTTATGGATAACAGGTTTTAGTGGACGTGTTTTTTGCACTAGATACGTTAATGCCGCTGCTACTTCGATTGGATCAGCATTATGTTCTTGTGTGTAATTAGAAATAATACCTTCGAAGAAGCTTAAATCCTGAGATTCAATGGTTTCACTTAACTGTTGAGTAAATTGGGTGACACGACGATCAGCAATATCTTCCGTACTAGGTAAGTTCATTAAGGTGATCGGTTGACGTGTTGCCTTTTCAATCGCGAATAACATGCGCTTTTCACGAGGAGATACAAACAGAATTGCTTCACCTTTACGACCAGCACGACCAGTACGACCAATACGATGAACATAAGATTCTGTGTCATAAGGAATATCGTAGTTAACAACATGGCTCATGCGTTCGATATCCAAACCACGTGCAGCAACATCAGTGGCAACGAGAATATCAAGTTTGCCTTTTTTCATACGATCAATCGCTTTCTCACGCGCAGCTTGATTCATATCACCATTCAATGGTGAACTAGAATAACCACGGGCTTCAAGTTTTTCTGCTAGTTCAGTGGTAGCATTTTTTGTGCGAACAAAAATAATCATCGCATCAAATGTTTCAACTTCCAGAATACGAGTCAAAGCATCTAGCTTATGCATACCTGTTACTTGCCAGTAACGTTGATTGATCGTCTCCATTGTCGTTGTTTTTGACTTGATATGGATTTCAACAGGATCTTTCAAATAACGTGAGGCAACACGATGAATTGGTCCAGGCATTGTTGCTGAAAATAAAGCTACTTGGCGTTCAGCAGGTGTTTCTTTGAGAATGGTTTCAACATCATCAATAAAGCCCATACGTAACATTTCATCAGCTTCATCTAACACTAATGATTTGAGCTCACCTAATTGCAGTGTGCCACGACGAATATGATCGAGCACGCGACCCGGTGTCCCGACGATTACTTGTGGATTACGCTTTAATTGGCCTAATTGAATACCCATGCTTTGACCACCATAGATTGGCAAGACATGGAAACCTTTCATGTGTTTAGCATAACTTTGGATTGCTTCAGCAACTTGAATCGCTAATTCGCGTGTTGGTGCTAATACCAACATTTGCGGCATTTTTAATTTTGTATCTAAACGGCTAAGTAGCGGTAATGAGAAAGCGGCAGTTTTACCTGTACCGGTTTGCGCTTGACCTAGAAGATCTCTACCTTCTAAAAGTGGCTTGATACTTTGTGCTTGAATAGGTGAAGGGGTTTCATAACCTGCTTCATTAACGGCTTGTAAAACGGGTGCAGCAAGGCCTAGCTCCGCAAAGGAGATAGTTGGAGTCTGTTCTGATGTGGACATGTATAAACCTGTGAAAGTCAGTTTAAATATAAAACTGATATGGGGGAGGAAACTAATCCGACAATTATACGCATGTTTAACTATAAAATACAGTTAAATCAGTCTGTTAAATATTTTTAGCTGTAACTATGCACATACACGGCAAAATCATGCAGAATGGAGATGTGAATTTCAATAGTTTAAACGTGGATATGGATAACTTTTCAGTAGATGCTTACTCGCCCAAACAAATTGCAGATCGTATAGAAAATGCCGGCATTGTTAAAAGTGGTGGTGATCCATTAAGAGTGTTTGCCCTTGCTATTTTGGCTGGTGCATTCATTGCATTTGGCGCCTTGTTTTATACGCTTGTTACTTACGATAGTTCGGGAATGGCTGTTGGTATCATGAGACTGTTAGGTGGGTTGGTCTTCTGTTTAGGTTTGATTCTGGTCGTAGTTGCCGGAGCCGAATTATTTACTGGAAACAATTTGATTGTGATGGCCTATGTCGATAAAAAGGTGACATTGGCTCAATTGCTGCAAAACTGGGGTATTGTCTATTTTGGCAATTTTGTAGGTGCGGTTGGTGTGTTAGTGCTGATTTACTTCAGTGGACACTGGCTTATCGGACATGGTGCTGTTGGCGCCAAAGCCATTACCATAGCTAACTACAAAGTTAATTTAACCTGGATGGAGGCATTCACCAGAGGTATATTGTGTAATATTCTGGTCTGTCTTGCAATTTGGTTGTGTTTTGCCGGGCGAACGGTCATTGATAAAGTGGTTGCTATTATATTTCCAATCACTGCATTTGTTGCCCTAGGTTTTGAACATTCAGTGGCAAATATGTACTTTATCAGTGCGGGTTTATTGGCTAAACAACAACCTGAATTAGTACAGTTAATATCTAACGTTTCATTGGATAATCTGACTATTACCCATTTTCTTTGGAATAATTTACTACCTGTGACGTTAGGGAATATTATTGGTGGTAGTGTTTTTGTTGGATTATTTTATTGGTTTATTTATATTCGTAAATAAAAAGGAGTACAACGATGACTGAACATACATACAAAACAATTGAATTGACCGGTAGTTCAGCTGAAAGCTCTGATAAAGCCATACAGAATGCGATTGCCAAAGCATCTGAAACGATCAAAAACTTGCATTGGTTTGAAGTTGTTGAAACACGAGGGTATATTGAAGACGGTGGCGTAAAATATTGGCAAGTCACTATGAAAGTCGGATTTAGAATCGAAGACTAGATAGTTGCTTGTTACGCCCAGTATTGTGCTCAATAGCTGTGCTAAGGGGAGCAAAATTATGTCGATTCCAAAATTATTCCTCGTCTTATTTGTGAATTTGGGTTTGGTCAGTGCTTATGCCGCTGATCTGACTGAAGATGACATGGCACAATGCCATACCTATTCGAGTTTAGCCGCTAAATACCAAGCCGCTAAACAGGCTCATAAGAGTCTGGATGAGGCCCTCCAAGGTGTGGAAAATCCGTCAGAAAGAATACTGGCTGAGAAAGTGTACTCAGAAGTAGACGAACACTACCGCGTTCCAGAAATTAAGTTAAAACTGTTTGAGCAATGTGTTAAATCATTCGCCCAAATGCGAGAAAACGAACGTAAGTCATAACCAATCTAGTTACTGTTAAGGTGTTTAGCCATACAGGTTTTTGCGTATTGTTCCTGTTCTTTTTTGAATAAGCTTGTAACCCAGTCAACAAATGCTCTGACATTGGCTGATAAATGCCTATTTTGTAGATAGACAGCATAGATTGGGGATTTCTCTGAAGGGTAGTCGGACAGAATTTGTGTCAGTTGACCATCTCGAATGTAATCACGAACGGCAAAGTAGGGGAGCTGAGAGATCCCTATGTGTGTTAGTACTGCATTTGCACATGAATCAATGTCATTAATTGCTAATTTTCTTCGTCCAAATACTGGCACTAGCTCGCCGTTAACTTCATAGTTAAAAGGTATAACTTTTGATGTTCTTGGTGATTGATAGTTCACTACGGAATGAGATGTTAATTCTTCTAGTGTTTTGGGTATGCCATGGCGTTCTAGATAGGTCGGTGTTGCACAAGTAATACGATGCGTTTCAGCCAGTTTCCGAGCCACGAGGGACTCGTCAATTGGCATTCCTCCACGAATTGCACAATCCACTCCCTCTTGTAACAGATCAACAGTACGATCGGTGCAACCCAACTCTAATTCAATTTCCGGATAGCGAGCGATAAAGTCATCAAGTGAAGGCAGAATAATACGTCGAGTTAATGTGGTGGCAACATCGACACGAAGACGACCACGGTAAGAGAGACGAGATTGAGTTAACGAAGACTCGGTTTCATCCAAATCCTGTAGTAAGCGGATCACTCGCTGATAATACGCTTCACCATCATATGTAACACTTACATGCCGCGTGGTGCGGTGTAGTAACTTTGTATTCAAGCGCTTTTCTAAGGCCGCTACCTGTGCCGACAATGTTGCCTTAGGCATATTCAGAGACATAGCTGCTTGTGTGAAGCTATTGGTTTCAACTACACGAGTAAACGCCAGCATGGCATCGAAGCGATCCATATTATTATCCAGTTTAACAAGACAGTGTTTCCAATTTAACTATATTTATCTATAAATTCAATAGTAATAAACTGTGCTCACTATCAATTTTTAACTAGGTTAGGAGAATTATCATGAGCAATCGATTAGCAAATAAAGTAGCTGTGGTTACTGGCGCTTCAAAAGGTATTGGCGCTGCCATTGCAAAACATTTGGCATCTGAGGGTGCATCAGTAGTGGTGAATTATGCCAGTAGTCAAACAGCGGCAGAAAATGTCGTTGCTGAAATTTTGAATAACGGTGGTTCAGCAATTGCGGTTCAAGCTGATGTGTCGAAAAAAGAGGATATAGATCGTCTTTTTAGTGCGACTCAGTCAAAGTTTGGCACTATTGATATTTTAGTGAACAACGCCGGTATTTATACCCCTGCACCTATTGAAGATATTAGTGAAGACCATTTTCATAAACAAGTCGATCTCAATGTGTTGGGACTCATATTAACAACGCAACAAGCGCTTAACCATTTTAGTTCACAAGGTGGCAGCATCATCAATATTAGTTCATTGGTGAGTACGATGGCGTTTCCTGGTCTTGCTGTTTATAACGCTACCAAATCAGCCGTAGATTCAATAACACGAACCTTTGCTAAAGAACTTGCGGCGCGTCAGATTCGAGTCAATTCAGTTAATCCCGGCATGGTTGAGACTGAAGGATTGAAATCTACAGGTATGTCAGAGCAAAAAGACAGTGTAGCTGCCATGACACCATTAGGCCGAATTGGTACGCCTGACGATATTGCTCCCGCAGTCGTGTTTTTTGCATCTAATGAATCATCATGGATCACTGGCGAAACGCTATTTATAACAGGTGGCATGCGTTAGTCACATTGCCTGTTTAAGCTAAAAGAGGACAGAAGTCATGATTCATCACAAATATCAAAAAATTGTATTTGCCTTTTTTATGGCACTAATCATGTCTTGTTTGATGTCATTTGTGATCACTGCATTTAACACGGGCATTAGCGATCAATTGATTCACTTGTGGTTAAAAGCGTGGGTGTTTGCATTTTTCGTTGCTTTTCCATCGATCACGCTTGTTGCGCCTATCGCAAGCAAGTTGACTTCGCATGCTATAAGACAAGTCCAACACTAAATACAAAAACTAGACAAGGTTAAGCATTATCTAAAGGAGTATCAGATGGATTTACAACTAACAGGAAAAAAAGCACTGGTATCAGGATCAACCGCAGGAATTGGTTATGCCATTGCGAGATCATTAGCACAAGAGGGTGTAGATGTGATCATCAATGGTAGGCAACAACACTCCGTTGATCAGGCGATTGCTACAATCAAACAAGAAACCGGTAAGGATGTGCATGGTTTTGCGGGAGATTTAAGTCAAGCCGATCAGGTGCAGACATTGGTTAAAGAGTATCCTGAAGTCGATATCTTAGTAAATAATTTAGGCATATTCGAGCCCAAAGCATTTGAAGATACTGACGATGAAGACTGGGAAAAACACTTCAACGTTAATGTGCAAAGTGGCGTGCGTTTAGCCCGCTTATATCTACCGGCAATGAAAATTAACAACTGGGGAAGAGTTTTATTCATCTCAAGCGAGAGTGGAATTCAGATTCCGCCAGAAATGATTCACTATGGCGTATCGAAAGCTGCTCAGATAGCAGTGGCAAGAGGATTAGCTGAATCGCTCGCTGGAACAGCTATTACAGTCAATAGTATTTTACCTGGGCCGACACGTTCTCGCGGTGTGGCTGATTTTGTGGAAGCATTGGCGGCAGAACAAGCCATATCTGTCGAAGCCTTTGAGCAAGCGTTTTTTGAAAAGGTTCGCCCGACATCATTAATCAAACGATTCGCTACTACAGATGAGGTGGCTAATTTAGTAACGTTTATAGCGAGCCCATTGGCCTCAGCTACAACGGGTGCTGCACTAAGGGTTGATGGTGGTGTGGTGAAAAGTGCCTATTAATTGAGAAAACAATCAGCGTATCCCTCGGTTATATTGATACGCTGATTTTATATGTGCAGAGTGCTAAAAGAAGCAGTGTCTTTTAGGCTTTTTGGAAGCTGTGTACCCAGACCTTGTGGTCTGGATTCCATTCCATGCCTTGATGCATTCTTAAAATAAGTGCTTTATACGCTTCCATATTTGGATAACCTTCTGCTTGTGCACTGGCATCTGTCATATCGCCCAGCGTTTGGCGCTCAAGTCCTGTTACATTGAACAACACGCCATCTAATTCAAAGGTTTCGCCCGGATAAGCATAGATACCGTCACGACGTTGTTCTGTTTTTTGACCACTTAACGCAGCTTCAACCAGCTTTGGATGTGTGACTAAACGTGAAATGTCACAGGTTTTTTCTGGATAATTTTCAATTGTCATACGTTTTATTTCGCCAATTTAGTAAATTTAGAGCCTTCAAGCGTTAGATTATACATCAAGCCTTTGTTACCGAAGACAAATCCAACAATAGGATCTTTGATATCAATGGTATTGATGTCTTCGGCTGCACCCCATTCAACGACAGCCACAGAACCATCAACACCAGCTTTCCAGCCATCACTGTTCTGGAAACCTTTTAATGCATCGTTAGTCATGAAGATTACAACAATCGATTTGGATTGAGCCCCTAGTTGTAAACCGATCGACGCTGCAGCAGTGCTGTAATAAGCAATTGTTTTACCGCCTACTTGCAAAGCGCCTTCACCATATTCACCGCCAATGCCAAAGCCAGCTTTGATCACAGTGGGAAAAACGAGAACGCCTTTAGCTTGAGCTAAAAATTCATCGCCGCCAGGCACATCGGTGCGAAAACGTTTTAGGGTTTCCTTGACACCAATATTTATTTCTGTGGCAGAATCCGCATACGTTGAGATTGAAAGAGTCAGCATACAAAAGCTGACCAAAAATGTGAAAACGTGGGCTAGAGTTAGTCGTTGAGTATGCATATCATGTCTCCTTTGACCATAATTAGTACAAGGTATCATGACTATTTAGTTCAAGGAAGTACTTAAAAAGAGCCCATCATAAATGGGCTCTCAATTCTTAATTTATGCCTTGGCTAGCAAGATATTCTTCATAAGTACCATCAAAATCGACAATACCATTTTCAGTCATATCAAAAACACGTGTTGCTAGCGATGATACAAATTCACGATCGTGACTGACGAAGATCAATGTACCATCATATTGGCTCAACGCCATATTTAATGATTCGATGGATTCCATATCCATATGATTGGTTGGTTCATCCATAATCAAAATATTTGGTTTTTGCAGAAGCAACTTACCAAACATCATGCGGCCTTTTTCACCACCGGATAATACTTTGGCTTTTTTATCAATCATATGACCAGAAAATAACAGGCGGCCTAAGGTACCACGAATGACTTGCTCATCATCCGATGGGCTACCCCATTGTTGCATCCATTCAAATAGGTTTAAATCATTATTAAATAGGGCTTCATGATCTTGGGCGTAATAACCGATATTGGCATTTTCAGACCATTTTATCTCACCTGATTTAGGTGCCATTTCATTTGCTAAGGTTTTAACCAATGTCGATTTACCAATACCATTAGGACCGATAATCGCAATGCGTTCACCAACTTCAGACATAAAGCTGAAATCTTTGAATAATGGTGGATTGTCGTCATAGCTTTGACTAATCTTGCTTACTTCAACTGCATTTCGGAACAATTTCTTTTCTTGTTCAAAGTGAATGTAAGGATTAACACGGCTTGAAGGTTTGATATCATCAAGCTGAATTTTATCAATCTGTTTAGCACGTGATGTCGCTTGTTTGGCTTTAGATGCGTTGGCAGAGAAGCGCCGTACGAAATCTTGGAGTTCTAAGATTTGTGCTTTCTTCTTAGCATTATCAGCGATTTGACGTGCACGAGCTTGGGTTGATGCCAGCATATATTCGTCATAGTTACCTGGGTAAATGCGAAGTTCACCAAAGTCCATATCCGCCATATGCGTACACACGCTGTTTAAGAAATGGCGGTCATGCGAAATAATAATCATGGTGCCACTACGTTGATTGATCACATCTTCTAACCAACGAATAGTATTGATATCCAAATGGTTAGTAGGCTCATCAAGTAGCATGATGTCAGGTTCAGCAAATAAGACCTGAGCAAGTAATATACGTAGCTTCCAACCTGGAGCGACTTCACTCATAGGGCCATAATGTTGCTCAATAGGAATACCGACACCTAATAACAACTCACCTGCACGCGATTCGGCAGTGTAACCATCCATTTCAGCGTATTGACCTTCAAGTTCAGCGACTTTTAAGCCATCTTCTTCAGACATTTCAGGTAGATTGTAGATACGATCACGTTCGTGATGTACTTCCCAGAGTTCTTTGTTACCCATAATAACAACATCAATAACGCGCTGTTCTTCATAAGCAAATTGATCTTGTTTTAATACTGCAAAGGTTTCATGAACGTCATAACTGACGTTACCTGCAGTTGGTTCTAACTGTTTAGAAATGATTTTCATGAATGTTGATTTACCACATCCATTGGCACCGATAAGGCCATAGCGATTACCGTCGCCGAATTTTACCGATACATTTTCAAAAAGTGGCTTAGCACCAAATTGCATGGTGATATTTGCAGTCGTAAGCAAGAGAGTAATCCTGTTGTCTTGGGTGTTTCGAAAAACTCACCATTATACATGGTCTTACTGTTGTTTGATAAGTGAAATTTTGGCTTGGCGTGATAGCTTTTTGATTGCGGCTTCGCGTTTAGAGGCGCTACTACGATCTGGATGTGTTTCGTGGTAGACAAATTGTTTGGCTGCACTGGTATGAAAAAAGCGCGCACCATTTTGTTTAGTTCGATGTTGTGTGAATCTGCGCTCTAAATCTGTAGTGATACCGGTATATAAATGACCATTCTCAGCTTCAATGATGTAAACAAACCAGCTATTAATTGACATTGTTTAGAGCCGAGTCGCTAGCGATTTGTTGTGCTAGTTGAGTTAGTAGCTGGCGTTGTTGGCTCACTGAGTGAGCAAAACCATCGTGTTCAAGCGTTTGTTTCATACTAAATGCATGCTCACTGATGACCATTTTACCTTTGCTGAGCCAGTAGTTACCGACTAGGATGACCTCGGATGTATCAGTAGCTGCAAAATGATCGATAGTGATCTGTAGTTGATAATCACTTTGTTGACTGTTTGGCATCGTGTCCAATACAAGCTGATAGTTGCTGATACGATTAAAATCATTAACTAAGGCGCGTTTAATGCCTTGCTGGAGTGGCTCAGCCCAAGCGGATTGGTTGGCAAAGAGTACACCATGCTCATGTTGCAACAGCGGTAAGTTGGGATTTTGTAAATATGTTGCCAACTCAAGTTTAGTTAATACTACTTTCTTGTCTGAAAGAGGAACTCGCGCAGCTGCGGTATCTTCAACAGCATTATCCAACAGGTAATACTGTATTGAACTGGGTGCTGTTGCACATGCTGATACCATGATGAATGTGAGCAATATCAGGCTAATTCTCATTATTCCTTCCTTGCTTTAGGTTGAATATCGGCGGGATGTTTACCTGAAAAAATTAAGCTATTTGGTTGCTGATTTAAATGTAATAACAGTGGCTGTAGTTCAAGCAAAATAGTGTTAATTCTTGATAAGGTTTGCCCTAAATTATCGTAGGTTTCTGAGCCTTGTGAGTAATTTGATGCAAGTGTTTGCGCACTAAGCAGTAATTCATTTAAGTGTTCAAGTGTTTGTAACAGGTCTTGATGAGTTTGAGAGCCAACAGAGTAGGAATCGGCTAATTGTTTAGTTGCAGTGAGGGTTGAATTTAAGTGTGATACCACCTGTTGTTGATTCATATCATCTAATACGATGTTTAAGTTGGTACTGGCTGTTTTCAAGTTTTTGGCCACGTCATTGAATGTTTTTACGGCATTACTTGCATTTTCAGTTAATGCCTCAAGCGGTAATTTATTGAGTTTGTCTAATAATTTTTGAGCACTTTCAGTCAAAGAACTAAAGTCATTTAAAACGCTAGGAATGACAGGGTAACCGCTGTAAAAAGGTGTTTCCTGCCATGCTAGATCAGGATAGTTTTGTAATTCAACAAATAATTGTCCAGTCACAATATTACCCGTTTTTAATTTTGCTCTTAGGCCATTTTCTATCCACGATTGATGCTCTGTTTTAAGTTGTTCTACCGATTGTTTGGAATCTTCTAAACCAATTTTCCCGGGTTGTAGCGAAATTAGTACTGGAATTTTATAACTTGGACTGAGTAAAGGTTTATCCTGTGGAATAACCTCATTAATCGACACTACTTCACCGACATTTATGCCTCTAAATTCAACCGGTGCGCCAATTTTGAGACCACGAACTGAATCAGATACCAATACAATATAATCAAGCGAATAGGTATAGTTGGGGGCGGCCGCTGTATTTTTATCAGGATAGATATCATAGAAAGCATGGTCATCACTCTGTTTAGCCTCACGCGTATCTACCAGATCCTCGAAGTCATCGAAAGTGACGCTATTGCTCAATAGTGACTGCACACTGTCTGTTTGAATATTAATACCATTGGCGGATAAATCTATTTCGAGTCCACTGATATCCCAAAATCGTGTTTTTTTCGTAATCAGTTGATGATAGGGTGCTTCAATAAATACGTCGTAGCTCACCCGTTTATTGGGTAAATCAAAATACACATTTTCAAATTTACCTACAGTAAGGCCTTTGTATACCACGGTATCACCGATTGAATAAGCTAGTTTCTCTCTACTGGTTAAGATGATATGCATACCCGGAGTACCAGCGGGTGTGACCGGCGGGTTTTCTAGAGCGACAAATTCTGTTTTGCGTATGCTGTCTCGGCCGGGGGATAATTCAATATAAACACCAGACAAAAGCGTGTTTAGTCCAGAAATACCGGTATTACTAATTCTTGGTGATACTACCCATATTTGAGAGTCTTTAACCAGTAGATTTTCAGCCTGTTTATTGATACGGGCTGTGATTAACACACCATTTGAATCTTTCTTCAATGTAATGTTTTTAACGATACCGACATCAACATTATGTGTTTTGATTTTTGTTTTATTCGCTTCAAGCCCTTGTGCAGATTGCATGCTGATCGTAATCAAAGGGCCTAGGTTGGCCCACTGCTGATAGAGCATCAGAAGACCAATACACAAGGCAATAAAAGGTAAAAGCCAAATCACAGAGAGTCGTTTGTTTTTTCGGACTTCCGCCATGTGTTTATCAGTGGGTGAGGCTTGATTAGACATCATTCTTCTCTGGTTGCCAGATTAGCTGTGGGTCAAAACTCATTGCTGCGAGCATGGTCATAATCACCAGTGCTGAAAATGCCAGTGCGGCAGGGCCTGGCACAATACTCATGGTATTACCTAATTGCACCAAACTCACCAAAATAATAACAACAAATACATCAATCATTGACCATCGGCCGACAAATTCAGTCATTCGGTACAGTAGCATACGCTGTTGATTATAAGCATGACTTTTAATGTGAACAGAATAGTTTAGCCATGACAATGTAATTATTTTGGCAATTGGAATAAAGACACTGGCAACGAAGATAACCATTGCAACCAGATATGAATCATGTTGCCACAACAAAATGACACCTTGCATGATAGTGTTTGGATCATCTCGACCTAGAAAGCGAGTGGTCATAATAGGCATTACACTGGCCGGAATATAGAGAATGATTGATGTCATCAGCAGCGCCCATGTAAATTGCTGACTTTGAGGATTGGTGGGACGCGTGTGTGGTTTGTCTATGCCTAATGCTTCATATAATGCGACTTTGTCCAGATAGGATACGGTGAGCACCATGCAAACAGAAAATGCGATGTAAGCATAGAATGATAAACCAAGGGAAAGATCAGCGATGGTGGACATTTTTATCAAGCTGACTAGCGTGCCAATCAGAAATATTTCGGCCATACTCCATGGCAGTAACATGAATACCAGCGACACTATTTGTTCTTTAGCTGGGGGAGGATTCTTGCCCAAAATAATCGGCAACAATAAATAGATCAGACTCCCTAAAATAACCAGTGGAATGATAAAAATAGCGATGCCTTGAACTATCGCCAACATTAAAAAATCATGGTCTATCAAGGTGTGTAAACCTTGAATCAAATCCATTTGTTGGGATTGGCCTCTGGCGCTAAAGGATAAAAAAGGAAAGGGTAATGTTGCTATTAGGAAGACTAACGTGGTTAGTGCAAATGCCACGATGTAGTCTAAATTGGCACGATAATAGACAGTGAGCTTTAAACCACAACGAGGACAGATTGCCTTTTGCATATGCTGTAATTCGGGAATAGTGACCGGTAAAGCACAATCATGGCATTCAATTTTTCGTAGTTTAGTGCTTTGCAATTATGTATCTCCCAATGTTTTAGACGAACTTCCTTTTAAACCTCGGTTATAAATACAAATTGACTACTAGATTTGCTTAGTCTTTATCACTAAATTCCATTGCGACCGAGTTAATGCAATAACGTAAACCGGTTGGGGCTGGGCCATCATCAAATACATGGCCTAAATGTGCGTCACATTGCTGGCAGCGCACTTCGGTTCTATCCATGCCTAAACTGTGATCGGCATGGTGACTGACAACACCATGTTCAATTTGAGCATTAAAACTAGGCCAGCCACAACCGGCATCAAATTTAGTTTCAGAGGAAAATAGCGGTTGATGGCAACAGATACAGTAATAGGTGCCTGGTGCGTTATGATTGACATAGACCCCTGAAAATGGCGGTTCAGTTGCTGCTTGACGCGTTACTCTGTACTGCTGTTCATTTAACTGTTCACGCCATTGTGAATCAGTTTTGATGATTTTTTGTGTCATGTTGAATTTTCACCTCAAGCAAAAGCTATGTGTAGTGTTAAGTCATAAAGGGACAATCTGTTAAGCAACACTGTCGTTAGTGTTTGACTTTAGATTGGATTCTTACGACAACTATATTACAGACAGACATAATCAGGCTAGGTTTCAGTTAAGATGTAATCCATACCAAAGTTGAATCATATTGTTTACCATTACACTATGAAACTAATTAATTGTGACTTAGGTGAGTGTTTATTGCCCGATCCTGATAGCGATATTATGCCACTGATTGATATGGCAAATATTGCTTGTGGTGGTCATGCGGGTGATGAAATCAGCATGACAACAACCTTATTATTGGCAAAACAACACCAAGTAAAAGTTGGTGCTCACCCAAGTTATCTTGACCAGCCCAACTTTGGACGTATTAGTCATGCGTTATCATCAACACAATTATTTGAGGTGTTGTCACAACAAATAATGCAGTTGATGGAACTGTGTCAGCAACATGGGATGACAATGACCCATATCAAACCACATGGCGCTTTGTATCACGATATGATGCATGATCCTGCTGTATTAGAGGTGCTGTGTCAGGTGATAAAACACCATGATTCAACGCTGTCATTAGTTGTGCAAGCGGGCATTGAACAACAACGTTTTGAACAAACATCAAACGATCGTTCAATCGACTTTATCTACGAAGCATTTGCCGATAGAGGATATCGAGGCAATAAGCTGATACCAAGAACTGAAGCCGGTGCAGTATTGCTTGAGCCTGAACATATCGTCAGACAATTTCACGAGCTGAGTCAAACCAAGACGATGCGGGTAGATACAGTTTGTTTTCACTCGGATAATCCGGCCTCGATCCACGCATTACAATTACTAAAGAGCCAGTAAATGTATGAGATTAAATTAGCTGGTGAAAATGCGATTATTATCTATTTCGGAAACGAAATTTCTCCACACTTAGTACGCAAAATTGCATTTTATCGCAGCAGATTGGAACACTATTTAGCTGATGTCATTATTGATATGGTGCCATCGTATACATCACTTCTGGTAAGTTATCGTCTCGATCGTATTAACCATGCTAATTTTTGTCAGCAGGTGTCGCAACTGTTATCCATGGATTATCAAGGGACAGATAGGATAGCGACATCACAGGTCGACATCCCAGTTTATTATGATGAAGAAGTGGGTTTGGATTTGGCTGACGTTTTGGCTAAAACACAGCTGTCATTAGAGCAGTTTATTGCCATACATAGTGCACAGACCTATTTGACTTATGCTATTGGCTTTAGCCCCGTATTTGCCTTTCTAGGAACAGTTGATAAACGCATCCAACTGCCACGGTTATCAACACCTCGCATTTCAATTCCCGCGGGCAGTGTTGGTCTGGCGAATAATCAAACTGCTGTTTATCCAGTCAGTTCGTCCGGCGGTTGGAATATTGTTGGTCGTACGCCACTCAATTTATCATTAAGTGATGAATCTAATTTAACGCGTTTTGAGCTTGGATGTAGCGTTACGTTTACGCCAATTGATCGTCAACAATTTATCGATTTAGGCGGTGTTTTGTGAGTTTTAGAGTCATTAAACCGGGGTTTATTAGCTCAATACAAGATGTTGGACGTTTTGGCTTTGCCGAGAAAGGTATCGCTCAGTCAGGTGCTGCTGATCTGCATGCATTTTGTTGGGCAAATTATCTGCTTGAAAATGATAGTCATGCGGCAGCACTTGAAATCACCTTTGGTGGTTGTGAATTAGAAGCACTTATTGATACCAAAATAGCAATTACTGGCGCAGATTTCGGTTTTAAATTAAATGGTCACCATCACGCTAATTGGCAAGTTATTACGGTAAAAAAAGGCGACAAGCTGACATGGGGCACATCACAAAATGGTGTTCGTGCTTATTTAGCAATAGCTGGTGGTTTTCAAACGCCGATTTATTTCGGCTCTCGATCAGTCAATGTGCGTGAACAAATAGGTCGATTACTCCAAGTAGGTGATGAATTAATCAGTTTTTCATCAAATAAGCCAGCCGAAATCAGGGCAAGTATTCCCGAGCGGTACAGGCCGGATTACCAACAGCAATTAACATTACGCTTATTGCCTAGTTATCAATTTGAGCAGTTTGATCAAACACAACAACAGACCTTGTTTGAGCAACTATATGAAGTCGATTTAGGTAGTGACAGAACAGGATGTCGATTGGCAGGAAGAGCAATTGAAAATGTGCCTAATACCATGATTTCTGAAGGCATAGCCTATGGCAGTGTAGAAATAACGACATCGGGCTTACCAATCATTTTATTAAATGATCATCCTACGATTGGTGGTTATCCTAAAATAGGCACAGTGTTATCACTCGATTTGGCAATGTTGGCACAGAGACATGCTGGAGCCAAAGTGAAGTTTGAATTGATTGACATTGAAACAGCACAGCAACTGAGAAAGAAATTTAATCAGTTTTTTAGACTTTAATTTCAAGCTGAGTTTAATGTTGTTTTACGGTCACTTTCATATGCATATATTGAATACTGGCGGTTAGCCATGTTGCAATTGCGATCGACCACCAAACACCATAGATAGACGTATCAAGAATGCTTAAGGCAATCACGATAAAAGTCAAAGGCAATAGTAACTGTCTGATAATATTGAAATACATTGGGATAATCGGACGTTTCATCCCTTGTAAAACAGCACCAGCGACGAATGATAAAACGTATGCAGGTAGAATAATGGCTTCAATACGCAAATAACCAACACCGATAGTGATAACAGCCTCGTTGTCCGTAAATAAGGACAACAGAGGCCGAGCAAAGATAAACAATGCAATGCCACCGATTACCATTAACGATGTACCTATCTTGATGGAGTCCAAAGCAACTTGTTGCATCCGTTGATATTGTTTGGCGCCATAGTTATTACTGACCAATGATAAAACAGCAATGTTGATACCGATCGTTGGCAGCAACACCAGTTGTTCAATACGTAAGGCTATGCCTAATCCAGCCACTGCATCTTCACCAAATCTTGCCACCGCCGAGGTAATTAAGAATGAACCTAAAGCCACCAAAAACATATTAGTACTGGCTGGAAGTGACTGTGATATCAGTGCACGATAATGTACCCAATTTGGTTTCAAATTAGGCAGCAGTAAACAGCCTGACAACTGACTTTGACTAAGTTTATAAGTCAGATAGAAAGCGCTACCTAGCTGTGTCAGTGCTGTTGCAGCAGCAAGACCATAGATCCCCCAATTAAAGCCAAACATTAATAATGGATCGAGCACAATATTGGCAATAAAGGCGACAACTAGGCTATTGCGCAGACTAGTGGTATCTCCCAGCGAGTTTAAAATGCCATTGGCAGCCATGCCATAGGCCATAAGACCTAAAGTCGGCAAAATGATTGATAGATACTTAAATGCATCAACGGTGTAATCACCTTGTGCTGACATCAAGGTGAATAGCATTGGCGCTGACAACCAAATAATTAAGCCAATCAATAACGCTGAAAGCCACGCAAAAGACAAAGCATGACCAGCATACTTTTCAGCAAGTTGATGATTGTTTTCACCTCTAGCATTGCCAACAAGTGCATTAGTACCTTGTCCTACACCAACTGCAATAGCTAAACCCAAAAATAAGATTGGCGCCGCTAGAGAAATGCCTGCCAACGCTGTTGACGACAACATGCCTGCATAAAAGTTATCAACCACGTAATACATCGTGTTGAAAAACATACCGATACTGGCAGGTATGGCAATTTTCTTAAGTAAATGTGGAATGGGATCGTTTATCAGGTTCAATGTGGTTCTCTTGTAAATAAGGACGCTGTTGATAATTGTGCAATGTAAGACAGCAGACAGAAAAAGTCAGTTGCAATACTTTATTTTATTTAACAAAGTGAGTGTGTAATAAAAGCTATTTTCTTATTTCTCGCCGCTATTGCCGGTGAATATTACTATCGGCAATTTTTGCCGGTTAGTACTATTTATAAGCTATTACTCAAGGTTAAATTCATTTTTTTGACGTGTATAAAAATGCAATTTACGTATTATAAATTTTCTTAACACAACTTTACCAAAAGTTACCTTTTTACGCCTGTTGTAACAAGGGGTATGGCCGATATATTGCTCAATAGTTAATGTGTTTCTGTATTAAATTTTGACCGTTTTACATGGAAACATAATAAATGAAATTGGAACGAGTAATCGTTTTTTTGAGTACGGTCATCAAATGAGGTGAAGACTATGAATATAAGCGGTATGGGATCATCGATGATGTATGGAGCGATGCAATCTATGCAACGTCCTAAACCATCTGAAATGGCAGAAGATTTGTTTTCCAGTATCGATACCAGTGGAAAGGGTTATATTGAACAGACTGATCTTGAATCGGCAATGTCTAATTTGGGTGATACCAGTAATATGATGTCTTCGGACGAGATGTTCTCCCTGTTAGATAGCGATGGTGATGGTAAAGTCACGCAACAGGAAATGACATCATCTTTCGAAGATATTGCTGCAGAGATGCGTGTGCGTACACAAGGTGGAATGCCTCCACCTCCTCCAGAAGAAGATGAAGGACTGGCCCAAGATCAGTTATCTGAAATGTCTGAGTCATCTGAAGATTCATTTATGACCGATTTATTTTCACAGTTAGCAGATAACTTTGATGAAGCCGATAGTGATGGTGATGGCAAAGTGACACGTGAAGAGGCGATGAACTTCCAGCAAAATAGTGAAAACTATGTCGCTTCAGAACAAACTGCCAGTCAATCAGTTGATGCTCAGTTAATGCGAACTATTTCAGAGTTGATGCGTACTTATATGAACAACGATAGCGATGGTACATCGTTTTCTGCGACAGCCTGACTAACCTGATAAACCATCCCTAGTTAACAGGGATGGTTTAACTTTAATCAAAGTGGTAGTCGAATTGTAATGACTAAGCCACCATTCGGATTATTTTGAGCATGGATCGATCCATTGTGTTTTTTAATGGCACGTGAGGCGATTGCTAATCCTAATCCTAAACCTGAACCGCCGTTGTTTTGGCTGTCACAATGGAAAAACGGTTCAAAAATAGACGACAAATTTTGTTGTTTTACACCGTGACCTTGATCGCTTACCGTGATAACAAGATCGTGTTGTTGTTTTTCAATATTCACGGTGATAATACTGTTTTCTGGCGAGAATTTAATTGCATTTCTAATGATATTTTCAATGGCTCTCCGTAATAGTTTGGTATAAGCAATTAGCTTAATGTCACTATCATCGTGTTTAAAGTCGATTTGAATGTGTTTATCGGTACCTTCATAAATACCATCATCGACAATCTCACTCATTAGTTCTATGAAATCAATAACTTGTTTCTCATTTGAGTTTTCGACAGTGTCTACTTGAGATAACACCAGTAATTCACCGATTAATTCACTTATTTGCTGAATTTCGATTTCTAAGCGTTGGTACGTGGCTTCACTTTTATCAGGTTGCTGTTGTGCAATGCCTATTGCAGCCTGCATACGAGCAAGTGGTGAACGCAGCTCATGGGAGACGTCATTTAACAGGTTTTGTTGGGCGTCGATCAGATTTTGAAGTTTAGTCACCATTTGATCAAACTGTGCACCTAATTCGGCAAATTCATCTTTTCTATTAAGAGTAACTGGACCAAGTCGTGTAGCTAAGTTACCTCTTGATACCTCTGAAAAAGCATTATGTAGATCACGAATAGGGCGTGTGAAATACCATGCTAATAAGCCGCTAAATAAAATACTGGCAGTGATAGCAATAAGTAACCAATAGAGTGGAGATATAAATTCTGGAGGTGGTGGATGATCTGGTCGGGGGCCAAATCCATTATCTGGGGATGGAGGACGGTGATCTTCTGCTGATCTAAATGCATCGGGGGGCGGTGGCCTGTGGTTGGTTGTGAATGTATTTAATACATTCATCTCTGGCTTAACTGCAAATAACAGTAATGAAACACCATCCTTAGTCGTAATTTGTTGTATTGCTTGTTGATTACCTTTTTGCAGATATTGAGCGTGGATAAAATTCAGCAAATCAGGATCTACATTACGATCCAATAATTCATGATTGTTACTGTCAATGGCATAAATGACTGGAAAAGGAAGATCGTTAAGATCTGTAAGAAACTGACGTAAAGCTGCTAGATCACCATGTTTGGCAATGGTGGTTGCGGATGATAGAAAAGCCGTAGCATGGCGATCAAGTTGTTGTTCACTCGGGGATGATGTTCGGTCTTGAAGCCAAATGACGCTGGCTGCTGTTAATGCAATTAATAAAATGGTTAACCAAAATGCAAAAAAGAATTTCCAAAAAAGGCGACTCATAACGTGCCTTTGATAAATTGGTAACCCTTACCACGAATAGTTTGAATATAAGAATGGCCCTCAGCTTGGTTACCCAGTTTTTGACGAATACTGCTGACATGAACATCAATACTGCGGTCATAACGAACTAATTTACGTCCGAGCGCGAGTTCGCACAGTTCATTTTTACTTACAATTTGGCCGGCATTATTTGCCAGTGTTTCCAGCAAGTTAAATTCGGTACTGGTTAAATCAAGTTCCTGATCAAACCATGTTGCTCGTCGGGTTTCGCTTGATAATTTTAACGGGCCAATATGTAATGGATCTGATGAGGATGAAGCATTGGTGCTGTGACGCTCAGTTCTGCGAAGAATTGCACGAATACGAGCCACCAATTCTCTCGGGGTACAGGGTTTAGGCACATAATCATCTGCGCCTGATTCCAGACCAATAATACGGTCAAGATCATCGCCTTTTGCCGTGAACATTAAAATAGGCACATTACTCGTTTGACGAAGCTTAATCAGCACTTCGGTCCCGGTCATATTAGGTAACATCACATCTAAAATGATAAGGTCGTAAAGAGTAGATTGAGCAATTTCGAGTCCTGTAAGGCCATCAGATGCAATATCAATATCAAAGTGTTCTTTTCTCAAGTAGTCTTGAAAAAGTTGGGTTAATTCGACATCGTCATCAATAATTAATATTTTTTCCACGTTCATTCCAACATTTTGAATTGCTTGATAATAGAATGTTCAGACTAGTTAAACCAATACGTAGAAGCGAGTTTTACCTAAATTTACATTCTAGCTTAGCTGTTTAGATTGGCATCTACTTTAAGAGATAGATAATAATACGCTTTTTAGACTCAATCATATGTGAGAGAAATAAACATGGCTTTAGAAAATGCACCTAGTTGGCAAGCGGTATTAAATCAAGAATTTGAACAAGCTTATATGCAAGATCTAAAAACATTTCTTCGTGCCGAAAAAGATCAAGGTAAAGTCATTTATCCTCATTCTTCCAATTGGTTTCATGCGCTGGAAACCACGCCGTTGGACAAGGTTAAAGTCGTTATTTTAGGTCAGGATCCTTATCACCAACCTAACCAAGCGCATGGTCTTTGTTTTTCAGTTCTTCCTGGCATTAAAACACCACCTTCATTAGTAAATATTTATAAAGAATTACAGG
>JBFIJJ010000014.1:0-22190 GCA_041600795.1 Methylophagaceae bacterium
GACTGGGTAGGAATTTGATAGTGCTGAATGACCTCATCCAACATGTTCATCAGAGTATGTACGGCTTGTGGACTATCACTGGCGGGATTAATGCCAATCACGGCATCACCACTGCCATAAAGCAGACCATCCAACACACTGGCAGCTATGCCTGTAGGATCATCAGTAGGATGATTAGGTTGAAGTCGGGTAGATAACCTTCCGGGTAGACCAATAGTTGAACGAAAAGCAGTAACGACATGACATTTCTGCGCGACCAGAATAAGGTCCTGTATTCGCATAATTTTCGAGACCGCCGCAACCATCTCAGGTGTCAAACCTGGTGCTAAATTTTTCAATGTTTGCGAGTCAGCAGCTTCACTTAACAACCAGTCTCGGAAAGCACCAACGGTTAAGGATGAAACCAGTGAGAATGCAACTAAATCGTGTTTATCTATAATTAAACGACTGACTTCATCCTGTTCATAAGGAATGACTAGTTCATTCAGAAACTGTTTTAACGGCACATCTGCTAATGCAATTTGGGCAGCTACTCTTTCCTGTGCATTTTCTGCACTCAATCCGGCGAGTTGATCACCTGATCTCAATGGCGTTGCTTTTGCCATGAGTTCTTTAAGACTTTCAAACATCCAAGTCTTAATCCCTATATTTGCTCGATACTGTGCCATTTTTTTGATTTCGCTAAAATTATGACTTTTATAAAAAAAAGAGGCTACCTAATGGCAGCCTCTTCATTAGCATAGCGATTACTCGTTGTAATCTATATAGCTTTCATTTTCATGAATGATCGTAGCAACAATCGCATAGATAGTTACCGCAATCGATAGGGTCAAAAATAAACCGATCATGGCTGGTTTATCTGCAAAGGTGAAAATTGCTTCTGCACCTTCCCAAGTTGTAATAGGACTTGCCATAGTTTTTCTCCTTATACTGTTACAGGTTTGTCAGATGGTGCTGCTGGCACAGATTCTGGGTAGGCTTTCAGTGGTACTTCAACCAAGTCCAGACCAGCGACTTCTGCTTTAGGTGGTACACGTAACATGCCCAATTTCGCCAAGACAAGTGATACAACATAACCAGGAATAAAACCAAGCGCTGCCATAACAAGTGTACTGTTCAACTGACCCATGAATGAAATTTCTGGTCCATTCACATTTGGATAGCCTGCTGCAAAGATACCCAGTGCAAGTAGACCAATCATACCGCTGACGCCATGTACGGCGAACGCACCAACCGCATCATCCAGTTTGAATTTGTTAGTGATAAATTTATCAACTAGCGGTGCAACTGAACTTGCAAAAAGTGCAATCAAGAATGCCATTGGCGGGTAGTACAACTCTAAACCAGGTGCTGCCGAAACAATACCTGCCAAGCCTCCAGACATCATCCAGAATGGTTGACGCGTGACCAAATAACCACCAATTAGACCACCTGCAAATGCCATCAGTGTATTAAAGCTTACTGCAGACAAAGTAGCTGGTGTACCAAAGATTGTAGTCCATTGGCCAGTACCAGAATAAATAATACAGCCACCCAAGAAACCAAAGAAACCAACAATGATCAACATCAGACCGATGATAGTCATTGGCATGCTGTGTCCTTCAATAGCCACTGGTTTACCTAAACTATCAAATCGACCAATACGAGCTCCTAAGTTGATAATGACACCCAATGCAAAGAAACCAGCAATCATATGGACGCAACCGGCAGCACCAAAATCATGAAAACCCCAAGTAGTTGTTAGCCAACCATCTGGATGCCAACCCCATGCTGCAGCCAAAATCCAAACACCAGAACCTAAAATGATGGCTAAAATAATGAAAGCACTCATACGAATACGCTCAATCACGGCGCCCGACATAATAGATGCTGTAGTGGCAGCAAACAAAACGAATGCACCCCAGAAAATACCCGTTGCGTTATCGGTGAGATTTGGCCCCATACTCAATGACCAAGGCATGCCACCGGCGCCTGCTTCAAGATCTGGCGTAAAACCACCATACATAGCTAGATAAATCCACCAGCCAAAGAAGAAAAAGGTAGGCACGATAAAGGCAAAAGCCAAAATATTCTTAACGCCTGATGCTAATGCATTTTTAAGACGAGAAGCCCCCATTTCATAAGCTAAAAAGCCAGCATGGATGATAACCATCAATGCTGTACACCACCAATAAAATACTTCCATATTGATGGTGGTAGTCATGTCTAACAGAGCTTGGAGCTCCGCAGTCGACGGTACCGATGTCTCCATAAGTATCACTCCTAAATAATGATAAAAATATTAAATTTACAAATTGAAAAACTTAATCGTTGATAAATAATTTTTCCCAGTAGGAAACGCATAATTTATGCCAATTTAGAAAACACTTACTTTTCATGAACTTATTTAAACCCTATCCCCTAGCTCGCTTCTTTTTGCCCCAACTTGGATCGTATAAGGCTGCTGTCGCACCAAAAAATTACATTAAATTAGTACGTTACAGAATCATCTACTTTATCGAAGCCGAAGTAAGCCTAAGTTTATCCTCTAAAATTTATAGGAAAACATTGAATGGATTGATCTTGAATCAACCCATCGAATGCCTCATGCATTGTTACTACCAAGGAATTCATAACAAACATGATGGGTTTGATCTCAGGAAAAACATTTCCGTGAAATCAAGTTGATAAAAACTAAACGCTCACTGGTTTAAATTGATGCACTAAGCGTAACGAAAAACTCACCTGTATCAAATGTTTGGAACGTTTCACCATCGCTATCGGTATCAGCATAACTAACACTTAGGTCAAATTTACCAACTGATTTAGATAGATTTATACCGTAGTAATCATAACCATCAATACCATATACGCTTTCTTCTAAATCTTGGTTACCGTAGTAAACACCCAAGCCAAAGCCAGCAGGTAGACTTACGTCGAATGATGCTTCAATAGCCGTAGCATTACCTGTTTCAAAATAGAAATCTGGTGAATGCATTACAGATACACCAATAGTAGGTTCCATATCACCAGCAAAGGTGTAGCCTAATGAACCACCAAATTCATAATAGGCTAAATCACCTGCTGCACCAGTATCGCCAGGATAATCGTAATAAATGTAATCTAATGAGTATGAGATACCATTGATTTCACCACCATAACCACCGTAATAGTCAATTTCAAATGATTCACCTTGGACTGATGTTATTGAACTTGCCCATGTACCAAGGTAAAAGCCGTTATAGCCCCAATCAAATCCACCACTGACAGCAGGATCATTACTTGATAATGACACACCACGGAAAATGTAATCTGATGTAATGGCAATATTGGCACTGAAGTTTTCAGTGTCGAATGCGCCTTCTGCGAAACTACTCGTTGAAGCTAGCGATAACGATGATAAGAGCATTATCTTTTTAAACGTTTTATTCATTTACTTTATCTCCAAATTAACAAAAAAATAGTTGTGCATCGATACCCTCGTTGGTCTCACACAATGTCAAAAAACAAACCTACGAACTCTAAATACATCCTAAAATGCATGTTTTCATTTACTCTGGTTGCGTACCCAACCCGATATCAACGCCATCATCCATCGGGGCAAGATAATCAATCATCATTTGATGGTAATTAGTGAGCCCCTTATACTCGATAAGATCAGGGTGAAGCGTCTTGAGCACGCGATGTAATCGCTTAGCCCAACGTGGATATGTCACTAGGTCTTGTAAGCTAATTAGATAACAACGGATACTGAACGCAATTGCATTACTGCGTGGCAATCGAAACAACGCCTGTAATTCCACTCGAAGATGAACCTTTTCACCAACATTCACCGGCGTAACTGATACATTGTCCGGCCCCCAGACTGGATAGTTTTCAGGCGATGTATCTAAACGAGGGTTGACCGTCATAGTCCAATTAAGTCGTCTAACTGGGCTGCCATATTGCATGTTGAGCAAGAATTTCAGTGCGCGATCGAATATGCCCATTTCATGTGCATGTGGCACGGGGCCATGCCATTCTTGAAACGACATACCTGCATCGAATGCGGAAGACCAGTCAGCCTGTGTAGTAACAATACCCATATCGGCAAATAAGTTATTGTCACGCTGATCCAAAATAACCCAATCACCCTGAACTTGACGGCCGATATATTCAAATGGCTCCATTGGTAAAGTTGATTGATCACCAAATACAAAAGTCTGATCAATTGCCAATGGTTTGTTTATCCAGTGCCAGTTATTTCCATCCTTAGTCAATTTAAACAGCTCAGGATAATCTTCGGACAAAGATTCCATTACCAGTTCGACCATGTCCCACTGAGCATCCATCATGTGTGGCAAGGCTATATAACGATCAGGATCCTGATCCAATACGATCTTTTTATCCTCACATTCAGCTACATAATGTTCATCTATATCTATGGCGAATTCTACATATGATCCTGGTTCACCTTTTGTATGAGGTTCGATATTGACGCTATACATATATTGGTCTTGATCAAATGGAAACGGAAAACGTCGAATAGAGGCAGGTGAATTACTAAACGTATAATCGTCACGAAATGTTTCTTGTTTAAATTTTATAGTCATTGGTACTACCTTAAAGTTTAAGTGATAACTGAGAACATCTGGCCCGTGACACACAAGGCATAACCTTGTTACCAGCTAATTTTTCGGCATCACTCAGATAGTGATCGTTATGTTGTAACTGCCCATCACACTCAACTACTTCCAATTCACAGCGCCCACATGCACCACCACGACAGAGGAACGGTGCATCCACACCCGCGCCTTCAATCGCTTCAAGCAGGCTCATATCGCTAGGAACAACTAGCTCAATATCACTTTCTACTAATTTGACTTTGAATTCATCGCCCATAGGTGGAGCGGAAAACTGTTCGCTATGTACATGATTTTCTGGCCAACCAAGATCTTTTGCCGTTAGATGTAGGGCTTTAACCATAGAATCTGGACCACAAATGTAGACATGGGTGCCTAACAGTTGATGACTCAATAACACTTTCAGATCTAATTGAGAGCCTTCACTATCGACATGGAAATACACCTTGTCACCACACATTTCCTCGAGCTGTTCTCGAAACGCTGCATGCTCATTTGAACGATAGGCATAGTGCAATTCATAGTCATAACCCAGTCGGTTCAAGTCAGAAATTTGTGACATGAATGGCGTGATCCCGATCCCACCGGCAACCAGAACATGACGTCTAGCCATCTTATTAATAGCAAACAAGTTCACCGGATAGGTCACTTCTAGGATTGAACCTGGCTTGACCTCTTCATGCATGTATATAGAACCACCACGGGAATTTTCTTGTTTTCGAACAGAAATGTGATAGCTATCTACTTCTGTCGTTGATCCCATTAATGAGTAAGCATTTCGATGAATACGGCCGTTGATATTTAAAGAAACAATAATATGACTTCCACCTGAGAAATGTGGCAATAACTCGCCATTTTCAGGTACTAAAGTAAAGTGCTTAACAACATCTGTTACTTGCTCAACGTCAGCCACTTTTACAGTAAGTGTTGTCATGGGTAGATTTCCTGTCTTGCAGGAATATCACCCGGGACTTCAGCATCAACCATCACCCCCATATAGGCTCCGAGACGACGAGAAAAATGATCTCTGACAAACAAATATCGATTGCAATAACTGCACAGATGAATATTGTGATGAACATTTTTATCAATCGTCTTACAGTGAACACAATAAACAGAGCGTGCTATCGTGCCACAAAGCTCTTTTTCAACATCACGTTCCTGAACTCCGTACACAGCCAGTTCATCCATTACCTTCCAGATAAACGCTTCATCTCCTGCAACATAAAACTGTGTGCCCATAAGGCATTCCGATAACTGAGATTTCAGTTCGCAAAGCATCTCTTCATCGCTCGCAAATACGTCGATTCCTTCAGGGATAAAACCATTCAAAATGTCAGTGTATTTTTCACCAGAAAATAACACTTTCAATGGTTGAACTGGACACCGTTGCTGAAGTAGCTTCACCAATGCTAGACCACCTTCTCCCTGAGCAATTAACATATGTCCCAATGTGTTCTCACGCCATGAAAGTGTGTTGTAATTTGGTTTACTTTTTATCCAATAACCTCTTTGCATTATCACGCCCTCACACTAATTCTTTGGATGAGTACGTAAACGCATAGGATCATAAAAAGGTGTTTTAGTAACATAGGCTTTGACATCCTCACCTATAACAAGCTCTGTACCCAATGCTGTAAATTCTGGCTTGATATGAACCATTGCTAGAGACTGCATCAAATACTGGCTATAGCTTGAACTAGTTACCACTCCTATTTCAGAGCCGTCTTTATAAATTTTACTGCCCACCTCAACAGCAACATCGGTCATGCAAATCATGCCGGCTTGCTTGATACGTTCCTTACCTTGTGATGCCAATAGCGCAGACTTACCGATGTAATCTGCTTCCTTATCAAGATCGATGCACCAATCCATATTCACTTCCCAAGGTGTTGTGTCACCCTCGGGCATATCAAATGGATAAAACAATAAATTCGCTTCGACACGGGTTAAATCTAAGGAATCCCATGACGCAGGAATTACGCCATAGGTCTGGCCTTTCTCCAAAATGCTATCCCACAGGAAAACAGCGTCTTTAGCTTTGCAATAGACCTCATATCCCCTCTCACCTGAATAACCACCTCGTGCCATAAAAACATCGCAACCAAATAATGTGGTTTCAACATGTTTGAAATACGGCAGTTCAGCCAAATCAAAATTAACTTCTGGGTTTAATACATCAATTGATTTAGGGCCTTGCAGTGATAGGATATGAACATCAAAATCTTGCTCAAAGCTCACATCTTTGCCTTCACACAAGTTAGATAATGTTTCCTGAGTTGAGCCGCTGCCATGTGATAATCGATATTTTTGTTTGCTATCGCAGATAATCATAATGTCATCAACCAAAGCACCAGCTTCATTTACTTCAGCTGCAAGACGTGATGTGCCTGGCTCTAATTTGGCGACATCAATCGTCACCAACTGATCTAAAACACTAGAGGCATCCGAACCAGTCACATTCACAATGTTTAATCCAGTTACATCGTACAGCCCTGCACGAGTTCTAACTGCGATGACCTCATCATTTGGGTCTGTGTTATAGCTCCATGGAATAGGCATCCCATTCCATTTGTCGCCATCCAATTTAGATCCCAATTCTTTATGCCGAACATTAAGTACTGAATTTCTCGTGACCGTATACTGATCCATAAACTTGCTCCTAACAGGTAATCTTTAGTGATAACGAGGCTTAAAATTACCACTAATAAACAATAATTCCCGGTAGGAAATACATATTTCATGCCAGAATATATTTTCTATATTATTCAACTAGATAAATATTTTTCAGTGCTGCCTCAATGTAAGGGTGCACCAAAGTAAAACAAACCCTAAAAGTTTTGCACCAATAATAATCATTTCCTGCCAGGAATTTTTTTATACATTAAACAAGCAAATAATTTTTCTGGAGCAAAAAATGAGTTCGACACTTTAGTCTGGACATACCTGATCATCGCCGGCTTACTTGAAATATATGGGCTGGAATCGGGGCAGCGGGTAGCCGCGGTCTTTGGCCTATTATTCTTTAATGAACTCAATAGCTTGAGTCATCGGCCTGTTTGATATTAATCATTACCGGTGTCGTAGGGTTAAATTTTCTTTCAACACATTAGATTATTTTTTATAACTAATTTTAATTATTGAATCGAATAGTTTTAATCTAATTACAGTATTTTTTCTTCTAAAAAATCACTACTACCTAATGAGTAAGCCATGAGAATAATTGTTTCATCATTTGATAAAGGTTTTAATCATCCTTGTCTTTTGACAAATTAAATGAGGTTACAAATGAAAGTAATTAAACAAGCTATTTCTGACGTACAACCATCAATGAATATTGAAGGCGTAGACGCTACTCTAGGTGACAGCGTCGTTTCTCCAAGTAAGGACAAAACACTATGTGCGGGTTTCTTTCACCTAAACAAAGGTGATAAACCACTTGTCTATACTTATGATTACGAAGAAATGAAGTACGTTGCCTTTGGCGAATTCATCATAACAGATGGTTCAGGCCAAAAAGCTCACGTTACAGTTGGCGATGTACTGTTCTTTGACAATGGTGAAACAATCACATTTGAAACACCTAGCAAAGGTGTTGGTTTCTTTGTCGGCCAGCGCGCGCCACTTTAAACCCAAGTCGTTAATTAATCTGCCGGCATATACTCATGCCGGCAGTTTATTACCTAATTCGTATGCTGATGCTTCCATACAGCGGCTTCTAGTCTAGAAGTTAAATTCAACTTTCTTAATATATTTTTAATGTGAACTTTAACGGTGGTATCACTGATACCTAATTTCCGTGCAATGTTCTTATTGTTTAGGCCATCAGCTAAACAATCTAGGATTTCGCTTTCTCGCTGAGTCAACCCGGCGTCAGACACCGAGGCTCTGGTTCCAGGTTCGGTTAAGGCTTTTCTTAGAACTTCCGTCAGACTTTCTTGAAGAATCGTCACCCCCACAGATGCTTTAAGCAGATTAGTAACTAGATCTTCAGGTTCCATATCTTTTAACAAATAACCATCTGCCCCCGCTTTTAATGCTGCCATTAAATCTTCCTCAGCATCCGAAACTGTGAGCATCACGTAACGAGCTATCAAATCCGTTGCTTTAAAGCGTCTCAATGTTTCCAGGCCATCCATTTCCTTCATATTTAAATCTAATAACACTAAATCCGGTTGTAGCTGTTCAGCAATGTCCAATCCCTCCTGCCCTGAGGCCGCTTCTCCAATTACTTCAAAATGAGGATCATCTGAGATAATCTGAGCAACCCCTTTTCTGAATAAGGGATGATCATCAACTAACAATACTTTTATCACTTTTTGCATAATTGTCTCTATATACTCGTTATTGTGCTAATTTTGGCATAAATGTAAGTTGCACACGCGTCCCGCCTTTTCTTCTGGACATAACATTAATCTCTCCACCGAGTGTTTTTGCCCTTTCTCTCATAATAACCTGTCCATGATGGTCATCTTTAAACGTAGATGACATTTGATCAATACCGACACCATCATCATCTATACTTATCTCTATCTCACCACTTTTTTTCAACAGCATCATTATAGTTACACTAGTAGCGGAAGCATGTCTGATAATATTCGATAACGCCTCCCGAATTACATGCAGAATATGAAATTCCTCATTAACGGTCAGCCTACAATTAACAAGACGATTATCCAAGGTAATGGATAACTGCGAACGTTGTGAAAATTCATCGATCGTATCTTTAACAGCATAACTCAGGCCTCGCAAATCAAGATGAACACGAAACGTTCTCAATAATTCTCGTAATTCTTTATAAGCATTATCTAAGCCCTCTCGTAACTCTGTTACGACCATAGCTTGTTTTTCACTATCATTGTTCGCGTTCAGTCTAGCAACCTGTATTTTCATGTATGAGAGTGATTGCGCCAGAGAATCATGAAGTTCACGTGCGATTGCAGAACGCTCCTCCAAGACAGCTAGTCTTCGACCCTCTTCATCATGCCCCTGAAATTTAGCAATCATACTCAGTAATTTCGTGGTCATTTCCAATACTTTGATTTCAGAATCATCAAGCACTCTGGCTTTGTCCATTTCAATCAATAATGTCCCCATACCATTGCTTGAACCAGAAAAACTGAGGGCCATATAACGTACATCGGTATTTCCCTCAATATTCTCAAAAGAGACTATTCCATTAATTATTAGCTCGTTAAAAACGGAATTAACCAGTGGACGCGGTTTATGATGTGAATATAAAATCTTTTCTGCTGAAACAACGGCAGCATCATCCGTATATATAAGTGCGGTATTAGAAAAACTCATTGTTCTTTCTAGTGAATAAAGCATTTTTAATAATACATGTTCACTAAGAACTTGATTGCTGACATTTTCAATAAATTGTAATAAGAAATGCTGTGCTCGATTTAAATTCTTTATTCTTTTGCTTATATTTACAGCCCAACTTAATTCAGCTTCATTGCTCTTTAACATGACGATCATTTCCGCCACACGTTGTTCGATCTGATTGAATTCATCTAAATTAGTGCGTTTATTCTCAATGCTAGCACCGCCACAATTATTATCGATATACCGGATAAGACTACCCACCCTATCAACCATCAGTTTTCTAGCCTGCCATGCAATAATAGCCAAGCATGAAAACACAAAGAAAATACATACCGCCTGTAGTAAGGTAATCACCGAACGTTTAATTTCGGCATCCTTGTGTAGGGCAACATCTAACTCATCATAGGCCTTAGCAAGCCTCTCTATCATGCGTAACTGTGCTGTTACTCGCAGGTTAACCTTAGCCATTTCAAAAAGTTCTTTCTGTTGATGCTCGACCTTGCTAACTGCATTAGCAACATCATCATTATGTTGGCGTAACATCCATGCTACTTCTGGTTCTGAGGTATTTAAAAAATGGTCTTGCATATCATTGAGAATGTCGTCAGCTTGCTCCAATTTACTCGCTTTTATAGCCGATATTTGGCTGTACCAATATATTTTTCTAGCACCAATCTTATCCATCGTTATCTGACTAGAAGGTATATAATCTAAGATAAAAAGCGAACCTATCTGGATTAGGATCACACCTATTGATATGCAAATAATTAATACTATTAAATTTGCGTACAAAGTACGTTCAGAAAATTGTCGTAATACGTCAGAAAGTTTCTTTGAACGCGCCATCATTTCAGGTGTTATCCTTTTACTATTAGCGTACTAACTAAATTCAAGTATAGTCTCATGAACCTAATCTTATTTTCAATTGTATTGCTGAGCGCCTGTTTTACAGTTATTCTCGGCTTTTGGTGGGATCCTACCGCCCCGTTTAAAATCCATTTATCTGCATTTGGCGTTATATTAATCCTATTAGTTTCAATCATTCTCATTCTTACTGTTTATCCACTGATCAATCGTCGCTATAACGCTGCAATAAAAGAGAAAAAGTTCGATAGCGGGGCTTGGGGTCATGATATATCAAACAAAATATTTACCCCTGCTGCCGTAATTGATGATCTCAATATCAAATTTGCTAACAATGCTTTTTTAAAAGCATTAGGCATGTCTGGCATGCAAGAATTTATCATTAATATGCCACTAACCAATTTAATTCACCCTAGTAGCCATAACGCACTCAATAATTATGTAAGCCAACTGCATGACAAGCAAACAGATGAAACTATTGGACTTAGGATGCTTTATGTCGATGGTACGACAATACCCGTACAATTAACCTTATCTCCTCTTGATTCTGATGATGGCTCCAACTTATATCTGTTGCAATTATCATTAAGTGATAATTCTAAAATTTCATCTACTAAAACTAGCGACGATCTCCGTCAAATTTTAATTGATAACATTCAACAAATAGTTTTCCAAATCAATGTTGATCAAGAACTGATCTTTCTGAATAGTTCTTGGCAAAAATTACTCGATTACAGTATCAAACAAAGTTTTGATACCCCTTTACTCTCCTATATTCACCCCGAAGATCAGGCCATGGTTGAAGCCCGTCTTAGTGCATTAACTGAAGGCAAACGACAGCAGTGCCAATTCGAGGTTCGGCTAATAGCACGAAATGGCACTTCAATATGGATGGAAATGCGTGCATCAACCACATCAAAAGTAAAAGGTGAACGCACTAGTATAATCGGTACATTAGCTGATATCAGTCGTATGAAGAGCATTGAAGCAGGACTTAAGGCAAACACACGTACTAAGATCGCTCAAATTATGACGGACATCCCTTGTATGTTGTATCGCTGCAAAAATGATCGGAATTGGACCTTCGATTTTGTCAGTGATGGCTGTCAGGAAGTAACCGAATATCAACCCTATGAATTAACCAACTCGCTTAACTTTAACTATATGCAACTGATTTTGCCTGAGGATCAACCCCGAGTATGGGAACATGTCCAAGAGCAGCTCGCAAAACAACAAAGCTATCACATCATTTATCGTATTCTGACACGTGGCAACCAAATAAAATGGGTATTGGAAAAAGGCAAAGGTATCTTTTCCAGCTCTGATGAATTCCTAACGCTTGAAGGTATTATTATTGATATAACCGGCGGCAATTACACTGAGATGCAGTCTGGCTTATTACAATTCACAGATACAACGAACAAATAAAATAATGCTAGATGGTATTTCTACCAACTAGCATTATTTTTACTTATAGCGTCTTAGAAAGCACGTGTCAGATAAGCAATTAGCTGACTATCACCTCTATTTCCCCACCAAGCCTTACTCGCATTGGTGTCGGTATAGGTTAGTCCTGCAGTCCAACCATCACTGCCTGCAGCAGTAAAGTCTTTACTTAAACCTACAGCATAATCGGTGTAGTTAAATCCACTGTAGTTTTCGACATCTTCACGACCTACGTGCATACTCAGGTTAACACCCATAGGCAATCCATAGTCGAAGTTCAACTCGTAGTATTGCGTACCTTTGGTATCACCTGCAGCATAACCATCAATTCCAGCAGATTTATTGTTGACACCACCCCAATCGCTTAAAGTACGACTGTACTTAGCTGTAAACCATTTCCAGCTTGCAGCAACATACACTTCAGTTGTATCAATATCTTCGCCATTATATTTTTTGCGGTCTGGATAGTAGAATTGAAGTAAACCAACATCAAGACCGATATCATCGGTCAGTTGGTGGTAATAGCCTGCGTAAAAATCTACTTCTAAACTATTACCTGAGTTTTGACTTTCATCTAATGATGAAGCCCAAACGCCAGCATACAAACCACTGTCATGAGCATAATCAAAACCACCTTGTAATGCTAAATCTTCATCACTATAGTTAATGCCCCTAAATACATATTGACTAAAGACACCAACATTACTGCTAAAGCTATGTGCTGATGTTTCTTCAGCGTAGCTTGTTGCTGTAACAGTTAACGAGGTCGCAGCCATTGCTGACAGCAATGCTAATTTTCTAAGTTTCATTTTTGTATCCTTTTATTATTTATAAAAAGTGGGTATGGACGCTGCCTAAACCCTATGGTGGTACATCAGTAATTACGAATTATTATTCTGGCTGTGTCCCTAGCCCAATATCTTGACCATCGTCAAACTGTTTCAACCAATCTATGGCGTGTTGGCGATAGCCATCAAGACCTTTATATTCAGATAAATCGGGGTGTAAATTAGTTAATACCCTGTGGAGACGTTTTGCCCATCTTGGATAAGTCGATAGTTCTTCTAGGCTTATCAAATACCCCCTTATACTAAAAGCGAGGCCATTACTTCGTGGCAAACGGAATAGCGCCTGTAATTCGACACGTAAATGTACTTTTTGAGCAACATTTTCAGGTGTAACAGAGACATTATCAGGTCCCCATAATGGATATTGCTCAGGAGATGTATCTAGTCTCGGATTAATAGTCATGGTCCAATTTAAACGTCGAACAGGGCTACCATGCTGTATGTGCAACATATATTTCAAAGCTCGATCAAAAATTCCGAGTTCATTGGCTAGTGGCACAGGACCATGCCACTCCTTAAAAGACATACCTGCATCGAAAGCTAACGACCAATCGGCTTGGCTAGTGACGATAGCTGCATCTGCAAAGAGATCTTCATCACGTTGATCTAATAAGACCCAATCGCCTTGAACTTGACGACCAATATAATCGAGTGGTTCCATCGGCAATGTGCTCGCATCACCAAATGTAAACGTATCTGACACCTCAAGTGGTTTATTGACCCAGTGCCACTGGTCACCATCTTTAGTTAACGTAAACAGCTCAGGATAATCTGCAGATAAAGATTCCATTACTAGCTCTACCATGTCCCACTGCGCGTCCATCATATGAGGCAAAGCAATACAACGCTCAGGATCATCTGCCAATGTAATTTTCCGATCTTCACATTCCGATACATAATGCTCATCAACATCGATCGCATGTTCATTTACGCTTCCTACTGGACCTGGCACGTGCGGTTCGATGTTAACGCTGTACATATAGACATCTTCGGGAAAAGGAAATGGAAAACGTCTAATCGCTTCCGGTGAGTTAGAAAAACTATAATCGTCACGGAAAGTTTCTTTTTTAAAGACCATATTCATAAGGGTTTCCTTAAATGTTTAGCACTAAACTTTGACATTTAGCTCGTGATACACAGGGCATGATTTTCTTACCTTCTGCTTTTTCTGTATCTGATAGATAATGATCATTGTGCATAATCACGCCATCGCAACTGATAACTTCGAGTTCACAACGCCCACAGGCGCCACCACGACACAAGAATGGCGCATCAACACCTGCCTCTTCCATCGCTTCCAACATGCTCATATCACCTGAAACTTCAATCTCCATATCAGACTGTGATAACGTGATATGAAATGAATCGCCAATTGGTGGTGCTGAGAATTGCTCACTATGAACATGGTTTTCTGGCCAACCCAATTCTTCAGCTGTGTGATGTAGGATTTTGACCATAGGATCAGGCCCACAAATATAAACGTGTGTACCTAATGGTTGCTTTCTTAATAAATCGTTAAAATCTAAACGCTGATTGTCACTTTCTACATAGAAATGCACACGATCACCGCATAATTCTTCCAATTCTTCTCTAAAAGCAGCATGCTCATCTGAACGATAGGCATAATGCATTTCGTAATCCCATCCTAAACGATTCAGATCAGTGATCTGTGACATGAATGGTGTAATACCAATACCGCCGGCAATTAAAATATGTTTATTCCCTAGTTTAGAAATAGAAAATAAATTAACCGGGTAGGTTATCTGAAGTTCGGTTCCCACTTCGACTTTGTCGTGCATAAATACCGAACCACCACGTGATTTTTCTTGACGTCGTACAGCAATTTCGTATTTATCTGTATTAGCTGTTGATCCCATTAGCGAATAGGGGTTTCTATGGACTCTGCCATTTATATTCATGGAAACTACTACATGGCTACCACCAGAGAATTGTGGAAGTGCTTCACCATTCTCTTGCACTAATGTGAAATGCTTAACTACCTCGGTGACTTGCTCAATTGCATCGACTCGAACATTCAATACACTCATGGGTATACCTCTTCTATATCTGGTACTTTTCCTGGCTCTTCTGCATCAATCATGAACCCCATATAAGCACCTAATCGTCTTGAAAAATGATCACGAACTAACAGGTTTCGACCACAGCCACTACATGTTTCAATATTATGATGTGCGTTATTTGTTATGGTTTTACAGTGAACACAGTAGACAGAACGAGCTAACGTACCGCATAACTCTTTGTTAACATTTACATCTTCAACGCCATAGGGTTTAAGTACACTCATAACATTCCACATGAAGTGTTCATCACCAGCAACATAGAACTGCGTACCCATTTTGCAGCCTGTTAAATACTGCTCAAGCTCTGATGTAATCTCCTGTTCAGACTGACAAATCTGCAATCCTTCAGTGACCACAACCGACATGATATCGGCAAACTTTTTAGATGAATTGACATCATCGGCAAACAAAATTTTTATTGGTTCACGGGGAAACATTTGCTGAAATAACTTCAAGACTGCTAATCCGCCTTCACCTTTGGCAATAACGCAATGTGCTGTAGCACGTTGTCGCCATACCAAAGTCTCATAAAGTGGTTTACTTCTTATCCAATAACCACGCTCCATAGTAAATTCCTCTTATTATTAGCAATCGTCTGCTCTTCTTTTATCGTGAGCCTGATCACATTAGGGTTAACTTATTTTTCTGGGTGAGTACGCAGACGCATCGGATCATAAAATGGTGTTTTTACAACATGGGCCTTAACAGGAGTGTCACCGCCAGTAACTAAAACTTCAGTACCTAATTGAGTGAATTCAGGCTTTAAATGCACCATTGCTAATGATTTCATCAAATAACGGCTATATATAGCACTGGTAACAACACCAATTTTTTTGCCATCCTTGATGATATTTGCTCCAGCCTCTACTGCTTGACTGCTTTGGCACTCAAGTCCTACCTGTTTGAAGCGTTCACGGCCACGCAGTTTAAGTAAGGCTTCTTTACCGATGTAATCAGCTTCTTTATCGAGATCAACACCCCAGCCCATATTTACTTCCCATGGCGTCGTGTCGCCCTCAGGCATTTCATATGGATAAAAGAGAAGTCCAGCTTCTACACGAGTAAGGTCTAGAGAGTCCCATGAGGCTGGAACAGCTCCATATTGTTCACCTGCTTTAAGAATGTGATCCCATACATGTATGGCATCTTTAGAACTACAGTAAACTTCGTAACCACGTTCTCCAGAATAACCACCTCGAGCGATATGAATATCGCATCCAAATAGACTGGTTTTCTTATGCTCAAAGTACGGTAATGTTGACAGGTCAAAGTCTAACTGTGGATTTAAGATATCAAGAGAGCGAGGCCCTTGAAGTGACAAAATATGTACATCCAAGTCTGGTTCAATCGTAACTTGTTTACCTTCAGCTAAAACAGCAAGAGTTTCTAATGATTTACCAGTACCATGAGAAATTCGGAATTGATCCGGGCCATCACAAATAATCATGATGTCATCACAAATGGCACCTTGTTCATTCACTTCAGCTGCTAAACGTGATGATCCGGCAGTCATGCTTGTCACATCTATAGCTACAAGCATATTAATTACATTAACAGCATCTAAGCCTGAAACCTTTACAATATTCAAGGCTGAAATGTCATACAGTGCAGCTCTAGTTCTAACTGCCACCACCTCATCGTATGGGTCACGGTTATAACTCCATGGTACGGGCATTTCATTCCATGTTTCACCATCTAATTCAGAGCCTAGCTCTTTATGTCTTATATTTAAAATTGAGTTTCTGGCCATGTTGCCTTCTCCAAATGTCATGAGAATGTAATATTTCTAGATTATGAAGTTAGCTCAAACCGCAATTTCATTAAATTCCCACCATGGAGTACTACCTAAGAGGTAAACATATGAATGAGGTAATATTTATGACAAACAGATCCAAATAACCCCTAATATACAAAGGGTTATAGTCAAACCTATATTTTCCTAACTTAGTAGAACAGAAATTGGCCTCAGAAAAGGCCTAAGGATTTAGCATTAAGCTTCAATATCAGCAGAACTCTCTATTACATTTCTTCGCTAACATCGCGAACAGCACCTAACGATATCAAGGGTAAACCTTGTTCATTTCTGATGGTATTACCATGCTCACGGATCCAGATATAGTCACCGTAGGCATTCTTGATACGATATTTGGCTGCGTAGGGTGTATTACCCGATTTATCATTAACGTGTTTATTGAAGGTTTCCAAAGTCTGTTCTATGTCATCTGGGTGAATAGCCGTCAACCAATTATCCCAGCCATCCGGGAAATCTTCTGTTCGTTCATAACCTAGTAAGGTGCGTAGTTCTTGCGACCACGTCAGCTTATTCTGACTATGCATCACATCAGCATCAACAATATTCAACACCCAAAAAGCGCAATCAACCTCTGGTTCATAATTCGACAAATCCCATGAATCATCTTTAAACGTGAATTTCTGTGGTTCTAGATCATGGCGGTAATAATGAATAAACTTACTGTTCAGTTCACGAGTGTTTTGAACTGTTTCTTTCTCCATAGATACTGGTCTAACAAATTCCTTTATAAGGCAGTTATGCAACACATTCAATTCATTGAACTGATCAGAGAATCGTTGCACAAAAGGCCCAAGATAAGCACACATGGTGAACAAATTTTTAGTTAATGTATGTTTACTAAACACCATGCTATATGACATAAAACAATCTCACTTACTGTTATTTATCAGTCAGTTAAAATAGGGACACGTTATCTCAGGCTATGTAATAGCGATATCATTTCAACAATAATTTGTGCTGATTCTGTCCCTTTAATATGCATCCTAGCCTCTGCTTGTTGATAATTTTCAACAGTCAGGATTGCGTTTGCGATTGGGATCCGATAATCAAGTTGAATCTGTGAAACGCAACGTGCCGATTCGTTGGAAACCACTTCAAAGTGATAGGTTTCACCTCGAATTATGCAGCCAATTACAATCAAACCATCGTATAAACACCCCGCAGCCATTTCTGTCAGAATAAGTCCGCTTTCTAATGCGCCGGGAACGGTAACAACACGAATATCATTATCTGCTACACCCAGATTGATTAACTCATTTACACAAGATGAGGTTAACGTTTCACAAATTTCTGGATTGAAACGTGATTGTACAATACCAATTCTTAGGCCTTTACCATCGAGATCTTGTCGTGTTGAAGAAGATTTCATTGTCTTACCTTATTTTTAATTTTATTGAAGGTAGCCGAGAAACAAACAGAGCTATGTTGCCCAACGCTGTGAAAGCAACATTGCCAGATCGGCTCTGTCTGCTTCTCGACTGAAACAAAAACGTTTAACTAGAAATGATTTCGTAGTTCTTCTTCAATCTCAAAAATATCACCAACGATGCCGTATTTAGCAATGGTGAAAATCGACGCGCCAGGATCGGTATTAACAGCAACAATATTCTGAACATGTTTCATTCCAGCCATATGTTGAATTGATCCTGAAATACCCATGGCAACATAAAGTTTACAAGAGCCAACCACTTTTCCAGATTGGCCTACCTGACGTGATTTTGGCAACCAACCAGAATCAGCAATAGGACGAGAGCAACAGAGCGTTGCACCTGCCATTTCAGATAATTCACGGAATTGATCTACGTTACTTTCTTCGGCTATGCCGCGACCGATAGACATAATAAAGTCGACTGTAGTGATGTCGATATCATCCGCACCACTAGCTTCAACATATTGTAGATTTTTGCTACGAGATTGTTCTGTAGCATACTCCAGTGATGAAATTGCAGGAGAACCTACTTCTTCTGCCGCTTTATATGTACTTGGACGAATAGTCAAAATGACACATTCTTTTCCAGGAAAATCGACTTCTACATTCACCTTTTGGTTATAAGCAGAACGAGTGGCAACGAGTTCATCACCATCGTATTCCACTTTAAACACATCTGTAGCAAAGCCAAAATTGCCATGTCTAGCAAGTGTCGCTGCATAGCCTAAAGTATCGACGGTATGAGGCAAGACAACAACTGCAGGACTATATGTTTGAATAAGTGATGCCACTGTCGCTTCAAAAACATCAGGATCAAAGTCAACGCTTGCCACTTTAACACTCACGACTTCATCCACACCTTGTAATGAAAGATCACCGGTAAATGAGTGTGCTTGTTCGCCAATAACGGCAACAATCACTTTATCATCGTCGGCTTGTCTTAAATCCTGAGCAGCAGTAATAACTTCGAGTGAAACTGGTCTTAATTCACCACGACGATGCTCAGCAATTACTAATATCGTTTTCATCATTATTCCCCTTTGAATTCTTTGATGATTTCAGCTAATTTTGCTGCCTGTTCAGCTGGCGTACCATTAATCATTGATGCCATGCCTTTTTCAGGAATATACATACGGCGTACGTGAGATAGAGCCGCATTTACACCAACCTCTTCCGCAGATAAATCTAAGTCACTTAAAGTCATTTCATCAATTGGTTTAGCCGCAGCTTGCTTGATTCCACGCAATGAAGCATAGCGTGGTGTATTAATACCCAGTTGAATCGTCAACACTGAAGGACAGTCAATTTCAACTTCTTGTGATAAACCACCTTCAAGTTCACGTGTGATTTTCGCTTTATTGTCACCTGCTTTATATTCCAAGCCGGCGACAACAGCTGCGTGTGGCCAATTCAGATATGCTGCTGTCGAGATACCTGTTGTACCATCTGCATTATCAGAAGATTGAACACCAGCAAATATCATGTCAGGCTGCTCTTTAGCAGCAACAGCAGCGAGAATACGACCAATGCTGATGGAATCTGAGCCTTCCATTTCATCATCCCAAACACGAATAGCACGATCAGCACCTTTTGCTAGACACTTACGTAAACTTTCTTCTATTTGGTCTGGGCCAACAGAAACAACAACGACCTCAACATCAGTATCTGAAGATTCCTTTATGCTCATAGCTTCTTCGAGTGAAAAATCATCCCACTCATTCAAATCATAGAGTAGGAAATCCTCATCTACATCGAGTTCATCATCACGAATTTCAAAGTCATCATCCAAAGAGGCAACTTCTTTGACGGCAACAAGTATTTTCATTTTTTTTCTCCTAAATTGCTGTTTATCAGCGTTTATGCAGTTATTTATGCAATAACTTTTTGGCAAACCAACTGAATGCCGAAAATCTAACTGAAGGATCCGGATCGTCATGTAATACCCATTTATCCTCATTACTGAGTACCTTATTTCTGGTCAGCAGTAATCGATGGAGGTAATACGGATCTTCAAGTAACGGTATGAGCAGTTCTCGTGACGACGCCGGATTAAGAATGACTGCACGGCGAATGTCGTCATTGATACTTTCACTCAATAATTTAATCGTTTCTGGGTGCGTATTAGGATGACTAGCAACACCACTCAGCACATCTACGTCTTCTTCCTGAGACAGTTTTTGCAATAAATCAGTACCTGCCTTAGGATGAAAAGCCACAGCAGCACGAACCCAATGATGTATATCTGTAGATAGTTTTATTAGTAATTGTTCAGATGCGTTAGTATTTCGTGCTACGGCTCTTCTAACTTCAAAATTGCTATCATCAGACAAGCGTTCTAACTCATCTTCTGGCATATTTGGATTACGTGCAGCCCATTGTCTAACCCAATGATCATCATCATGTGCGAGTTGAACCAACACCTCAGAAGTTAAATCTTCTCTAGCAGCTAAAGCACGACGAACCAAAGACTCTTCATCGTTTACCAATGTTATAGCCATATTTACAGGCACACCCATATTGGTAACTGTTGCACGACGCACAGAACTGTCCTGATTTGTAATTAACTGTTGAACATAAACAGCCGGCAGGTTTTTATTGCTGGCTAAATGTCTTCTAATGATCACGTCATTATCAGCAGCAGCAAGTTTTAAAATATTTACTGGGCAATGTTCATGTTTAACGACAGCCGCTCTAACATATGGATCGTCACTGTTATATAACACCTCAAGTAACTCAGCCGGTGTTGCTGGATGACTTGACAATTCCCCATGGAAATCACTTGAAAATCGTTGATTAACAAGTAATAACACTGGTTCATCAGAATTAGGGTTCAGACAGAGAGAACGCAGAATTTCTAACTCATTTTCCTCATCCGCTATTTTTAATAGTACTTCCGGTGAAGCATTATGGTGTTTAGCTATCAGAGAAATTAAAGAACTGTTGTGCTCTCCTTTGTACAACCCATTCAATGTTAGTGTTTGGGTTGATGGGTTCTTCTCTAACCTGATCCGAACAACCTTATCTTCTATCTGTGAAAACAATTGCAATACATCTGCTGGTGTATGTTCCCATCGACCCAGTTTCAATACATCACGTCGTTTATCACATAAAATATGTTCAAGCTGGTTACGTTGATCCTGATCAGCAACGCCATAGACTGCGGCTGCACTATAGATATCTCCAAGTGCAATGGCGCTACTGACCAGTTGTTCAACTGTTTCAGGTAATGCGATTACTGAATTAGGCTGTGATAACGTCTGCATCAGTATTCTCTTCATCGTATTCAATACACTCATTGATCAGCTCAATAAGCTCTTTAACGACAAACTGTCCTTCTAAACCAGATGTTTTTAAGGCATCTTCAAACATTGTTAAGTCTTTAGGGCATGACACTATGAAGACATCTAGTCCCTCAATTCTCGCTGCTTCTTTTATGCGATTTTGTGATGGTTTCTCAGTGCCTACTGGATCAGGGATCCAAATACGACCACCACCAGCACCACAGCAGAATGAGTTATCACGATTTCGATCCATTTCCACTAAGTCACAACCTAACATTTGAATGACTTCACGCGGCGCATCATAGCCTTTGTTATAACGACCTAAATGACATGGATCATGGAATGTGACACGGTAATCTAGTTTTTTCTTGAGTTTAATTTTGCCACTATCTAATAACTGTTTGAGTAAGGTGGTGTAATGCTGTATCTCAAATTCACCACCGAAATCAGGATATTCATTTTTAATTGTATTGAATGAATGTGGATCAGTCGTAAC
>JBFIJJ010000015.1:0-22104 GCA_041600795.1 Methylophagaceae bacterium
ACTTTAGAGGTGCGACCAGTGATAATGCCAATTTCGACGCCAGTATACTGAAGAAGTTTCATGCCATGGCCATCACGAGAATGAAATGCTTTATATTCTTCACCATCATCACCAATGATGATGCTACCGTCAGTTAATACGCCATCAACATCAAAAATAACGAGTTTTATGTTTTTAGTGCGTGCTTGAATATCTTGCATGTTTTATATCTTCAGTTGAACTATACAACGCCTGCACGAAGCAGATCATGCATATTAATCGCACCAACAAGTTGCTGCTGCTTATCTGTAATCAACAGCCCATTTATTTTATGGCGTTGCATCATTTCTAAGAGCTCTGCGGCTAACATTTCCGGATATGCAGTTTTGCAGTTTGTAGTCATAAAATCAGCAATCGTAGTGGTATGTACATTAACCATTTGGGCTAACACACGACGTAAATCACCATCGGTAAAAATGCCAGCAATTGTGCCGTCATCAGCAATCACGGCTGTCATACCCAGACCTTTATTGGTCATTTCAACTAAGGCATCACTAATCAGAGCAGTATGAGGCACTTTAGGAATAGTGCTACCAGTATGCATAATATCGCTAACGTGAAGTAATAAGCGACGTCCAAGATTACCGCCAGGATGAGATAGGGCAAAATCTTCAGCAGTAAAACCGCGCGCCTCTAATAATGCAATTGCTAAGGCATCGCCCATAACTAAAGCGACAGTTGTGCTAGATGTTGGCGCCAGGCCCAAAGGACAGGCTTCCTTTGCTGCACTTACGTCTAAATGCGCATTAGCACATTCAGCTAAGGTAGAATTTTTGCGACCTGTCATAGCAACTAATGGAACACCCAAGCGTTTTATAATAGGCAAAATAGTTAGAATTTCACCCGTTTCACCAGAATTTGATAACGCTAATACAACATCTTTATTAGTGATCATGCCTAGGTCGCCATGGCTGGCTTCACCAGGGTGTACAAAAAAAGCGGGACTACCAGTACTGGCCAACGTTGCTGCTATTTTGCCACCAATATGGCCTGATTTCCCCATACCAATAACAACGATACGGCCTTCACATTCAAGCAATAACTGACATGCTTTTACAAAGTCATCATCAATTCGATCTTTTAATGCAGAAACAGCATCAAGTTCAGTATCAATAACGGCTAATGCTAATGCTTTAAATTGTTCAGCGTTAGTTTTCACAAAATTTATCCAGTAGTAGATTGATATGCCAATAAGCCATTATAAGAGATAAAAACTAATAACATAGCTGAACCAGCAAGTCGTCCAATACGACCATTTTTACCTGTTCGGGCAAATAGGAATAACATAACAAACAAGCCTGCCATGAAGATGAAGTCTCGTGAGAGTAATTCTGTTCCAAAGTCAGAAGGTTTTATTAAACCAGGCATAGCCAAGACAGCTAGCAGATTGAAAATGTTTGAACCAAGTACATTACCAATGGCAATATCATGTTCATTCTTGAGCGCTGATATCACTGATGCTGCAAGCTCAGGTAAACTCGTGCCTATTGCTACGATAGTTAAACCAATGATTAAATCACTAACTCCAAGTAGATGGGCAATACCCGTCGCTCCCCACACTAAAGATTTTGACCCAATTAAGAGCGCTGCCAAACCAATCAAAAACCAGAGAATTGATTGCTTAGTGGTCATTGATGGTTGTGCATATTCTTGTTCAAACTCTTGTTCAAGCGGATCACTTTTACTGCTATGAATGGCAAGATAAGCCATGCCAAACAGAGTAAGAATAAATCCAGAGAATAGGATAATGCCATCGATACGACCGAGATTGTGATCCCATAACAAGGCTAAGGCGATAGCCATAACAAAAGCGAGCATGGGAAATTCACGATTTAGCGTGTCTGAGTGAACAGTCAGGGGTGTTATTAATACCGTGAGACCTAATACTAATCCGACATTGGCAATGTTAGAACCCAGTGCATTTCCTATACCTAGCGATGGCGCACCATCAAATGACGCTAATGCCGAAACCAGCATTTCTGGTGCTGACGTGCCAAAACCAACAATCGTTAAACCGACAATAAGTGGTGATACACCAAAGTTTGTCGCAATGTTAGCTGCACCTTCAACAAAACGATCGGCCCCCCAAATAAGTATGGCGAAGCCAGCGAGTATAGCGATTATAAAAAGTGCAGTAGTCATTATTGGGTTAAATTCTTTAATTGAATGATAAAAAAAGCCGGACTAAAGCCCGGCTTAATATTATATGTTGCTCAGCGACGCTTGTCGCCCTAGATAGTTTGTTTAAGGCGAGAACACATCAAAATCTTCTTCTGGCGGGTTGCCATCATAAACGAGACTTAGTCTATGTTGTAAATATGCACTACGGACATAGCTGTATTCGTCTATTGCCGCTTCATCAAGCACTTTTTCAGCTTTTAAAAGATTGGCACGATTATCGACAATACGTGTTCCTACAAATGCGTTGCGGGCACCAGGGCCTTCAACATAGGTGACAGGATCACTATAAATATCGCCTACTAAACCAGCTGTATCACGAAAGTTACGAGGACCAAAAAATGGTAGAACAAGATAAGGACCAGGTTCTACGCCCCATGAGCCAAGTGTTTGACCAAAGTCTTCATTATTTTTTTCATGGCCTGCCATTGTGGCTACATCTAAAATACCACCAAAACCTACAGTAGTATTTAGACCAAAACGACCAAAATCGTTAGCTGCTTGTGAAAACTTGCCTTGCAACAAGTCATTTAAAATCACGGTAATATCATTCAAGTTGCTGAAAAAATTGCTAACACCTTGGCTAATGCCAGATGGAACAACCGTATCGTAGCCTTTTGCAACTGGCTTAATCACTGCTTTATCCAATGTGTCATTGAATGAATACATTGCGCGATTGAAACCTTCAAGTGGATCATTAACTTCGCCAGTTTGATGTGTTGTCGCACAGCCACTTAAAAGCGCTAATGCACTGATAAGGCCAATTTTTAAAGATAAAGTCAGATTACGCATTGTTACAAGATCCATGACATGTAGGTGTAAATTTAGGCTAAATAATCTCACGGACTTAGTTCACAAGCAAGCTGGCGTTGTAATTTATACACAAAATGTGAGCAAGTCGTGGCAAATTTACAACTAGTTCACAGACTGAGCGATTACAAACTCCAGAAACTAGGATCACTTATTGGTGTATTTATATCGGAATCAGTTGAATTATTGTGCATAAGCTGAAGAAATATAGAGGTGCATGCTTCCCAACTACGCTGTTTGGCAAATTCAATGCAGTCTATCGGTTCTAACTTAAGGGCGTTCAGAACCGCTATTTCTAAGTCCTCATCTAAAAAACCAGTGACACCATGTTGAATAACATCTATCGGCCCAGTGACTGGATAGGCGGCAACAGGCACACCGCATGCCATTGCTTCCAGTAACACTAAGCCGAATGTATCTGTTTTGCTAGGAAACACAAACACATCAGCCGCTGCTACCCATGACGCTAATTCTTTGCCAAATTTAGCGCCAGTGAAGATCACATCAGGATAACGCTGCTTTAACATATCTAAATCGGGCCCGTCGCCAACGACTACTTTAGTGCCGGGCACGTTTAAGTTTAGATAAGATTCAATGTTTTTTTCAATGGCGACACGTCCCATGTTAAGCGAGATTGGTCGGGGCAGATCAAGTTGCTGAGGTGATTCTGGTGAAAAAGTCGTGGTATCAACGCCACGACCCCAAACAAATACATTGGTAAAACCATGTTGTTCAAGCCGCTGCTTTTGTGATTCAGTTGGAACCAAGGTATGCACGGCTTTGTTATGGAAACGACGGAACCAAGCATAAGACCAGCTCAATGGTATCGGTAATCGCAATCTCAGATATTCAGGAAATTGGGTGTGATATGACGTAGTAAATTTAACATTGTTGCGAAGGCACCAACGTCGAGCGGCCATGCCAAGAGGGCCTTCAGTTGCTATATGAATTGCATCGGGTTTGAGATGTGTTAACTCACGCGCAATTTTTCTACCGGGAAATAATGCTAATGGTATTGAAGGGTAACTTGGGCAGGGTATTGTGCGATAGCCCTCGGGTGTCAGCATCACAACATCATGTCCAAATGCAATAAGATGATCACGTGTTTTCTTTAAGGTTCGCACAACACCGTTGACTTGCGGTACCCAAGCATCAGTAACAATAACAATTTTCATTTAGGCTGCCTGTAAAGCGTGTTGATTTTGTTTGATGACATCGGTCCAATTGATTATTTCCATTGAACCATCAGTGTTTTCGATGAGTGCAGTACAGCTCTCGACCCAATCACCACAATTGAAGTAGTCAATGTCATGGAGACGAGTAATTTCAGCACGATGAATGTGGCCGCAAATAACACCATCGACATGTTGCCTTGCTGCTTCACGAGCAACGGCCTCTTCGAAGTTGCCAATATATTGCACCGCATTTTTAACTTTATGTTTTAAGAATGCGGCTAATGACCAATATGAAAATCCAAGTTTACGGCGAATGAAATTGACCCAACGGTTGGCCCTAAGTAAATAGTCGTAAAGACGACTACCAATTTTTGAGATGATGGGTGAACATTTGATAATGCCGTCAAATTGATCGCCATGAATAATCAACAATTCTCGACCATCTACCGTGGTGTGGATGGTTTCATTCCTTATCTCGACATTACCGAATATCATGCCATCAAAATCGCGAAGTACTTCATCATGATTGCCTGGCACATAAATCACTTTGGTGTTGTGTTTGGCTTTACCGAGAATAGTACGAATCACGTTGTTGTGAGCTTGTGGCCAAAACATACGTTTTTTCATTTCCCACATGTCAATGATATCGCCAACTAAATAGAGGTAATCACATTCTGTTTTATGGAGAAAATCGAGTAGGAAATCGGCACTGCAACCCCGAAAACCTAAATGGACGTCTGAGATCCAGACACTACGAACCTTGAGTTTATTGTTCGAGCCAAGTCTTTTATTCATAAGCGCTCTTTACTTCAGTAGTTGAGCGCACAGTAACGAACTAATATTGCAAAAAGATGACTTATTTATGAAGCTATTATGACGGTTGAACTTAACATAGCCGCTTAACGTATAATCCTATTCAAATTACTATAAATATGAAGCCACTTATGACTAACCCTTTACTGCAAAATCAGCCATTACCTTTGTTTTCACAGATATTACCTGAACATGTTGAACCCGCATTAAATCAGGTTATAGAACAAGCAAAACAAACGGTTGAAGACTTACTGTCAAATCTAACCGAGCCGACATGGCAGTCATTGGTGCTACCGATGGAAGCACTTGATGCCAGCATCGATCGTGTTTGGTCGCCAGTAAGCCATCTTAATTCAGTAATGAATTCTGACGAATTACGTGTTGCCTACAATGCGTGTTTACCTAAGCTAAGTGAATTCGGCACTGAACTTGGTCAAAATGAAGCATTATTTAACGCTTATAAACGACTAGCTGAAAGTGAACATTACAATCAGCTTGATGTCGCCCAGAAAAAAGTCATTGATAATGCAGTTCGTGATTTTCGTTTATCAGGTGTCGAATTATCTCAAACCGATCGTGATAAATTTAAACAAATCTCACAACAACTGACTGAGCTTACCGCCAAGTTTGAAGAAAATTTGATGGATGCAACCCATGCTTGGAAAAAACATATTACCGATGAATCGTTGTTGTCAGGCTTGCCTGACTCAACCATTGCCATGGCAGAACAATTTGCAAAACGTGATGGGTTGGAAGGCTGGTTGTTCACCTTGGATTTTCCATCTTATATGCCGGTTATGTCCTACGCGGACAATCGTGAACTACGCGAAGAAATGTACACTGCATTTGCGACCAAAGCATCAGATCAAGGTCCAAATGCTGGTAAATGGAATAATACAGATGTCATGAATGACATCCTTAAATTACGCCATGAATTAGCTCAGTTAATCGGTTTTAATAATCATGCCGAACGTTCACTTGCTACTAAAATGGCACAATCGCCACAGCAAGTTTTAGACTTTTTAAATGATTTGGCCGCTCGCTCGAAACCCATTGCTGAGAAAGAATTTGAAGAATTAAAAGCTTATGCCAAAGAGCAAGGACATGACGGTGAATTACAATCATGGGATGTGACCTATTTTGCTGAAAAACTGCGCCAACAGCGTTATTCAATTTCACAAGAAGAATTAAAACCTTATTTCCCTGAAGATAAAGTCGTTTTAGGTTTATTTGCAGTCGTTAATCGACTCTATGGCTTAGAAATAAAAGAACGCCATGACATTGATGTTTGGCATAAAGATGTTCGTTTCTTTGATATCTTTGATAGTGAAGGCGAATTACGTGGCCAGTTTTATCTTGATCTGTATGCACGTAACCATAAACGTGGTGGCGCCTGGATGGATGAATGCTTAGTGCGTCGTCAAACAGAACAGGGTATTCAAACACCAGTTGCGTTTTTGACCTGTAATTTTTCCGAACCAGTAGGCGATAAACCTGCTTTATTCACTCATGATGAAGTGACAACCTTATTCCATGAATTTGGTCATGGTTTACATCATATGTTGACCAAAATCCATCATGCTGGTGTATCTGGGATTAATGGCGTGGCGTGGGATGCGGTTGAGTTACCGAGTCAATTTATGGAAAACTGGTGCTGGGAACGCGAAGCCTTGGATTTGATTTCAGGTCACTATGAAACTGGTGAGGTTTTACCACAAGATCTGTTTGACAAGATGATTGCGGCTCGCAACTTCCAATCAGCTATGACCATGGTGCGCCAACTAGAGTTCTCATTATTTGATTTCCGTTTACACCTTGAATACAAACCAGATGAAGCGAATCAAGTTGATAAAATTTTAGCGGAAGTACGTGATCAGGTGTCGGTTGTGAAACCACCCAAATTTAATCGATTTGCTCATAGTTTCTCGCATATTTTTGCTGGCGGTTATGCTGCTGGTTATTACAGTTATAAATGGGCCGAAGTATTATCTGCGGATGCGTTCTCTAAGTTTGAAGAAAAAGGCATTTTTGATCGTGCAACTGGCTTAGAATTTTTACAATCAATTCTGGAACAAGGCGGTTCACGTGAACCAATGGAATTGTTTGTAGAATTTCGTGGTCGTGAACCTGAAATTGATGCTTTATTAAGACATTCAGGTATTGCAGCTTAAATATGTAAGTTGGTCATAATTTTAAGACCGAAATTTACGCTTATACCATAAGCAACCACCGACAATGGTCAGCAAAGTGGTGAGTAAGCCGCTGATAAATACGAATAAGCGACCCGTTAAGTCAAAGGCTTCACCGTTATGAAGCGGGAATAACCAGAAGGCGGTTTTCTGGCGTAATGTCATCGCTTGATAATTCTGCTCAGCAAGCACTTCATTGGTGTATGGGTTTAGCCATAACACGTAGCTGCCGGAACTTTTACGAGGGTCATTGCTGTCTCGAAGGCGAACCTCAACCGTTGGTCGTTGTGGGGTAGGGAAAATAACACGTTGCCATTGTTTGTTTGGCCAATAATTTTTGGCGCTAATTAGCCAGTTATCTTCCTGAACAGATTGATTTGCTTGTTGTTCAATTATCGGGTTGGCTTTGGCGGGTCTATCAAGTAACCAATCGGTTTGGGCGGGAAAAATAAGACTGATTCCACTGACAATGGCGATTGTAAACACTGGCAATGATACCAAGCCTGCCAGTAGGTGAGTGCGGCGTAACCGACCTACTGGTGGTGTGATTTTGTTGTTTCTAGCGAGTAACCAGTTCCAGGCTTTATGGGTTCTTGGCCAACCATAATAGGCACCGACAATTACGTTAATTAACACCAGAAATCCCAGAAACCCAAGTGCTAGTTCGGCGTTATGGCCGAGCATAAACGTATAATGAAATAAGTAAATAAATGAGGTGAAGTAGCTTCCCCATTCGCGAACACTGACGACCTCTGCGTTATAAGGATTGAGCATGATCTCCATTTTTTTGCCATGAAGTGGCGAGCCTTCTTTCATGGAAACAAAGGCGGTATAAGTTGATCGTTCGTTACGAGGGAACCGTAATGATGTGATTTGAGCAATGTCGGGTATAGCATTCATCGTCTCAGTACGGATTGCTGAAAGCGATGCGCGCTGATTGGTCGCGGGCACAGCGACGATCAATTGTGGATTTAGCCATTCATCGATGGCATGATCAAATACAATGATTGACCCACTGATGCTTTGCAGCAACAGTGGGATCAATAACAGTAATCCACTAATACGGTGGAACTGAATCCAGAATTTACGCATTGAATAGTAATCGATCGCTGGTGCTTAAAAATCCAATGAATAACCTAAGGTTACTGTACGGCCACGACCTTTGAAGTAACGAGTATCCAGCGTATTGGCGGTTTGCGAATAGTAATCAAAGTAGTCTTCATTAAGCAGGTTGGCGACACTTAGGTTGACGGTTCCCATTGGTAACTGGCGAGCGACAGAGGCATCAACTAGGGTGTAACCATCAAAGTTAATTTCAGCATCGCCCGGCTCTTCATCAAAGCTACGGTTGAAATTGTGGCTGACTTGAATGAATGTAGACAATTTTGGCGACCAGCGGGCACTCCAGTTTGCGAGCAAACGGTTGGGTGGGATGTTATTACCATCTAAGTCTGAGTCTACGCTACCATCATCGTCAGAGTCATAGCGACCATTTATTAGGGAGTAGCTTAATTCGATGCGTTGCTCCTCATTGGCTTGGTAACCAACGGTGGTTTCTAATCCATTGATTTCCGTTTTCTCGCGGCGGACAAAATATGTACCTCCTACGTTTTCTAAACGCGATCCTAGGTCTGAGTCGGATTCGTAATAACTGATTTCAAAATCGACCGGTTGCCAGTCGATACGTATACCGATTTCTTTATTGTTGGTGATAATAGGTTGAAGATTTAAGAAGTCAGACACACTCTGATTTGCGGTACCAATGCCACGTAATACGCGACCGACATCCGGCATACCAAAACCTTCAGAATAGTTAGCAAAGACGCTGAACCATTTTAATGGAGACACCACGATACCGGCGTTGTAGAGGGTTTCGCTAAAGTCGGGATTGCCACCTTCAACATCAACACCACCTGCACCATTAGTCGAGTAAAGGGTGTGGAAATCACCGACATCTAATTTGGCAATTTCATGGCGGATACCGGCATTGAGGACAATGCTATCGATAGGTTTAAGTTGTGCTTGTAAAAAAGGTGCATAGTTTTTAAACGTGGTTTCAGGTACCCAGGTTCGATTGGTTTTTTCTAAGGTTTGTTCCGTAGTGTCATGCAATATATCTAGGCCTGTGGTGAGGCTCAGTTTTTCATTGAGTAAATCATCTTTAGTCAGGGTGAATTTCGCCCCTCTTTTTGTTGAGCTGGCTTGCGATTGATCGAGCTTATCAGGCGCTACAGCAGGATCAAAGAAAGTATTAGCGGAGGTAACCCCAAACAAGGCTTCAAAATCTTGCTGGTAGCCTTGCACGGTAAAATGCATGCCAGCAAGATCATAATCATCGTATTTAACACCTGTGGTTAACACTCTGTTATGGGGGGCTTGCCCTGGTGGAGTTTGGCGAATAGAGGTCGCTGGTGTTTCGGTGCTACGGTCGCCACTAACACTAGTGTAATTATTATTACCTTTTAGCTGATAGCGATTGAGCTGAAATTCAATGTGCTGATCGTCGTTTAGCCAATAACCTAACTTGCCGAAGACATCATAACTTTGCGAGTCCATAGTATCGCCTTGCGTGTTATCAACACCGATGAATTGACCATTAGCATCGGTATACATACCTTGTTCTTCATAAGTAAGGCCGAAGGCGTATTCCAAATCATTTTGACTACCACGGAGACCATAATTGCTTCGGTAGCTCAGGGTATCGCTACCGGCATCATTGGTGGGCATAGTGACTTGAACATCGAAATTTTGATCTAGCTTATTACCACTAGGCCGACGAGTAATAAAGTTAATAATGCCACCTGTTGCACCAAGTCCATGAATAGCACTAGCACCGTGTATGACCTCGATCTTTTCGATCATTGATAAATCAATGGTATGCCCGTCACGTTGAGTATCCCGAAGAGGGTTAGATTGTGGAATGCCATCGATTAAGAATAAAGGTGGACGACCACGAAAGGTTTCTCCGGCTCCTGATAGTTTTTGCCTGGCTGGAGTGAAAGAGGGGAGCAATTTACTCAGTGCTTGGGAAGAATCTGAAGATATTTTTAATTGCTGCTCAATTTGCTCGCGCGAGACAATGGTAACAACTTGAGGAGAGTCCTTTAATTTGGTATCAGCACGGCTAGATGTGACGACTAACTCATCGAGGAGCACTACATCTTCGGCTTGAAGATTGGCACTAGAAAGTAATAAGGGCATGGCGAACCGAAGATGTTTTGTAATGGACGAAAAAGACAAGATGCTCTCCTAATAATATGAGAAAAATAATATGAACTAACCCCTGCTTGGTACCGGGGAAATTGTTGGGCGAGTATTAGAAGTCGAGACTACCTTCCAGAATGAATGAGCGTCCCGGAGCTGGCAAACGGCCAACCGGGCTGACGTCGATACCGCGGAAAAAATACTCTTTATCCATCAGATTGTTGACGGAAAAGGCCAGTTGAAGCTTTTTATCACTATTCATAGCAAAGTCCCGGCTGAGACGGGTATTAACCAAGGTGTAAGATGGCAATTCACCAGCACTACCGTTAGTTGTTTCCTCTTTGGTGTTGGCTGCATCGCTGAAGCTTTTGCTGACATACAAGCCGGTCAGGCTGGCTTGCCAGTTTTTATAACGATAGTTGGCTTTGGCACTGACATGATGTTTCGGTGCATTAGCTAATTCATTACCTTTGTTATCACCAGTGAGTTGTTCAGTCTCCAGATAGGTGTAACCCAAACCAAGATTCCAATGTGGTGTCGCCTGCCAGTCGGTAGTCAACTCGATACCTTCATGGCGGGTTTCGCCGAGATTTTCATAAATATCAAGAGTTCGGTTATGCTGAAGCTGATCTTCATAGTCAATACGGAAAAAGGTCGCGCTGACATTTACGTCTGGTGAGACCTGTGTACGAGCACCAATTTCATAATTCCAGGCCAATTCATTGGCTACTTCTCCTTCTTTTGTAACTTGTGCAGTTTGTACCGGCACCAACGAGCGCTGTGCATTGGCAAACAGGAACCAGTTATGTGTCGCCTGCAAGCCTATGGTGAGGCCTGGCAAGAATTTATCGGTATCATTATTGTCTTTGAATCGACTTATGGAGTCTTCAAAATTGGTACTGACATCTTCATAACGCACACCCGGAGTGATGGTCAATCTGTCATTGAGGAATGTCATTGAATCGCTCAGATATAGCGCGACAGCTTCAGTATCAAAGTTCCAGTTACGTACGTTGCTGTATGTGTTAGTCGCCAGTGTCAGACGGTTCACATCGAAACTGACCTGTTCTTTGACAAAACGAGCACCGGCAGTGACGGTATGCATGCCATTACGAATGGTTAAACGCGGTTCGGTACCATAGACATGAAAAACACGCGGTGAATCGGCAACATGAGATGCCGTTCCGGCCGGGTCAGCCCAGTTACCTCCGCTGGTCAGATCTTGACCGAAAAAGAAGGTTCTATCCGCTTTATGAGCAAAGTTACGCCATTGGAACTCAACATTGTCGCTGGGTGCGAAAGTCCAGGTTAACGTACCGCGTAACATATCGGCATCATAAGCATCATGCTGACGTTGTGATTGTGTCCGGTCATTTAGGTACGCTGTCTGGCTCAATGAGCCTGGAAGTTCGGCGTCGACATCGTAATATTGCAGTTGTATCGCAATATCGTTGGCATCATTCACAAAGTATTGTGCATCAAGGATGAAGTTTTGCACATCGGTATTGGAGTGATCACGAAACCCATCGCCATCCTGAAGATTAACCTGAAACTGCAAACCGAAATCATCGGTAACAAAACCGGAAGCGCGATAATAAGTATCATAAAACACATTGCCGGTATGATCGGCAATGGTCATGCGTTCACGAATGGTTTGCTCAAAATCGCGTGAAATCGGCCGTGTAACTAAGTTTAATACACCGCCAACATTATTGGGGCCGTAATGCACGGCTGCACCACCGCGGACAATATCTACCGTTTCAATACTAGGTAACGTAACTGGAAACAGTGACACACCTGTATTTGTGTACGGCCCGATTGCTACTGGATAACCATCGACCAGCATTTGCAGCCTTTCACTACGGAGTGGATTCAGGCCGCGGATACCGATGTTAGGCAAAATACCGGTACCGGTTTCATCCAAAACCTGTACGCCGTTGACCTTGCGCAGTGCATCTTCCAAGTTTAGGGCACCGGATTCATGCAAGTCTTCACTGGTCAGTAATTGGCGTGAACCTGGATAGACTTTGACGCTTTCTTGTGAAGCCTCGCCTAGCCAGTCAGAACTGACCACGATAGAGTCAAGCTTTGCCGGATCTGTTGATTCACGCTCTGCGGCATTGACATAGCTGCTTGCTGAAGCCAGCAAGGCCATTGCCAAAGTCAGCCTTTTTTTGTGGAAAAATCGTATAACTGCCATTTTTTCAGCTTCATTATTTCTCATTGTATTTGCCTGATTACTTAATTAATCTAAATAGTAATGATTATCGTTTAGATTTGCAATAATAATAATCAAGGAACAATGTCAGAGAAAAGTGAATAGCACACGAAGTTACAGGGTGGATAGTTATAAGATTGATGACATCAAATGTGGAAGCAACGGATTTTAAAAATTTAACGTATTGCCGCTAAGTGAAATTTTCATATCAGTTTGTTGTGTTGATTGCAGTTCTAAACAGAACGGATTGAGATGAGTTTCAGTCGCGGCTGTCAGCTTTTTTGCAAACAATATCGGTAGTTTTATTATCAGATATAGCTATGAATACAATAGTGTTTTTATAGAAATGGGTATTAGCTTCGTATGTTGCTCATGATGTTGGTTTTGTTAAGTTATCTGTTGTGTTCTGCCCATCAAAGGATATAGTTGAAGTGTTAACGGCTATCTCAGAAGTTAATGGTTTAATAGCAAAATTAATGTATGGCGGTGGTTTGCGTTTAGTCGAGGTGTTCTTTGCCCCTTAGCTCGCAAGAGATTGATTTAAGCGAATGAGTCATGCTCACAAAAGCTTGTGAGTGCTGCGAATGTTAAGGTAGGAAAGTACATAGCAGATAAATTTACGACATTATTTTGTTACAACGCTACCCGGTATGATGACCAATATTCATGCAGTGGAGAGCCTTTTAGAGTATTTGAATGTTAATAATCGTGAATTGAACGACTATTTCATTGATAATGGAGCATAAGTACTCCGTGCAATTGAGAAAATGCTTATATGAAATACACTGATTTACGTGATTTTATTACGTATTTGGAAAAAAATGGCGAGTTAAAACGCATCAGCGTCGAGGTTGATCCGATTTTAGAAATGACTGAAATCAGTGACCGTGTATTACGTGCTGGTGGACCAGCTTTACTGTTTGAAAATCCTAAGGGCAGCGATATTCCTGTATTAACCAACCTATTTGGAACACCTGAACGGGTGGCGATGGGCATGGGTGAGGAGTCGGTTGAAGCATTACGTGAAGTCGGAAAATTACTCGCGTTTTTGAAAGAGCCTGAACCACCCAAAGGTATGAAAGATGCTTGGGACAAAATGCCGATCTTTAAACAAGTGCTGAATATGGCACCTAAAGTCGTTAATTTTGCCGCCTGCCAGCAAACCGTGATTGAAGGTGACGCTATTGATTTAAGTCAGTATCCAATTCAGCTGTGTTGGCCTGAAGATGCGGCTCCGTTAATTACATGGGGGTTAGTTGTTACAAAAGGTCCTCATAAAGAACGTCAAAATATGGGAATTTATCGCCAGCAAGTGATCGGTAAAAACCGAGTGATTATGCGCTGGTTATCACATCGTGGCGGCGCTTTAGATTTTAAAGAATGGCAACAAATCCATCCGGGTGAACCGTTTCCTATCAGTGTGGTGTTAGGTTGTGACCCAGCTACTATCTTAGCTGCGGTTACTCCGATCCCTGATACCTTATCTGAATATGCTTTTGCTGGTTTGTTGCGAGGTTCTAAGACTGAGCTGGTGAAATGTATTGGTAATGATTTACAGGTTCCAGCAACGGCTGAAATTATATTAGAAGGCTTTATTTATCCTGATGATATGGCTGATGAAGGGCCGTATGGTGATCACACCGGTTATTACAATGAAATAGATCGTTTTCCTGTGTTTACGATAGAACGTATTACCCAACGTAAAAATCCGATTTATCACAGCACCTATACTGGCCGTCCACCTGATGAACCTGCCATTTTAGGCGTGGCATTAAATGAAGTGTTTGTGCCTATTTTGCAAAAACAATTTCCCGAAATTACCGATTTCTATTTACCACCGGAAGGCTGTTCTTATCGAATGGCGGTGGTCAGTATGAAAAAACAATATCCTGGCCATGCTAAGCGAGTAATGATGGGCGTGTGGTCATTCTTGCGTCAGTTTATGTATACCAAATTTGTGATTGTCGTTGACGATGATGTCAACGTTCGTGACTGGAATGATGTCATTTGGGCTATTACTACGCGAATGGATCCTGCGCGAGATACAACTTTAGTTGAAAATACACCGATAGATTATCTGGATTTTGCTTCGCCAGTGTCTGGTCTAGGCTCAAAAATGGGCATGGATGCCACCAATAAACTACCGGGCGAAACCGATCGGGAGTGGGGCCGACCAATTGAACGCGATCCTGACGTTGTTAAACGTGTCGATGAGTTGTGGGAATCGTTAGGATTAGGAGATAGGTGATTTTAAGGATGAACATAACCATTATAAAGAACCTCACCATTCTATTTATCGCTCTAGCGTTTATATCTAGTCAAGCTGTAGCTACTGAATGCAATATAAATGAGGAAAATAATTATTTTAATAAACTTCCTAAAGACGAACTTTCAAGTGTGGATAAAATACATTTACAGCATTTTTCAAAGCGCTTAATCGGATCTTGGAAAGGCAACTTAGAAGAAACTTTATGCCGTGGGCATAATGAAAAAACATTAAAAGAAATACAAAATAAAGCAAATGCAGCAGTTGAAATAGAGGCTTCTTCAAAAAATGATGAGCTTAAGTTCCATGCTGATCTTGATTATGGAAACAGAAAAACAGTACTTTCAGATAATTTTTTAGGCAATAAAAATATACTCTTTTTTAATCTGAAAAATGAAAACTCATTAGAGTTACATCAAAAGTTTTATCGATACAATAATAATGGTGGTTCTACTTTAGTTGAAAGAAGATATAAGCTCCAATTAAACCGAAATACAATCGATATGACTGTGGACTATTATAGTAATGGCTACTTAGATGCTACACAACGATGGTTCCTAACAAAAACACGTTGAAGAACAGTCAAAAATCAATAATAAATCAAAGGTTTGGTATCTTCTTCGATGGCAAGATATGCGTACTGTACAAAAGAGGATTTTGTTCACATTATCAGCAATATGTGTGTAAACTGCCATAACCATACTTACTGAAAAATAATGCAATAGAATGATATTACGACCGCTTATAGTTCAAATATTGCTAATAATTTTATTGATTGTCCTAACCATGTTATCGGGTTGTGCGTCGATACCATTAACGAACTATGGACAAGACGCACTATTGAAAACATTCCCTGAACCTGCTGCTGATAGTGCTGGTCTCTATATTTTCCGAGATACACGTCGTGCAGGATTATTGAGAAAAACCATTAAATTAGATGGCGAAGTACTCGGTGATACGGCTATGTTTGTCTATTTTTACAAATATATTGAACCAGGCACGCATACCTTAACAACACAATCTGAATTTGGTGAAAACTCAATTACCTTTGATGCTCTCGCAAGTAAAAATACCTTTGTTCGTCAAAATATCGTAACAGGTGTTTTGGTGGCCAGTGCTGAGCTTGAGATCGTTGATGAAAAAGAGGGTAAAGCAGGCGTTTTAAAATGTTATCTTGCTCAAGAAGTTGGTGAGAAAGATGAGATAAAACCTAGGAAATCGCCATTTTCAAGCGACTGATAAGGTTAATAATTGTTAATACAATTGCCCCCGCAATTATTCCAATAATCATATTTATTAGTAGTGGGGTGATGAAAGCCATAAAATTCCCAACTAATGGGAGCATGTGTACTGTTTCATCAATATGATGTAATAAATCATGTGTGTTGGGGATGCCGTGTAATAAAATGCTGCCGCCCACGAGGAACATGGCAGCTGTTCCAACAACCGATAAGGTTCTCATTAACGTGGGTGCAAACCATAAAATGGCTCGGCCGATCTGATGTTTCATTTTTGCCGATATTGATTGGCGGTTAGTTTGAAGTAGTGTCAAACCTGCATCATCTAATTTTACAATGCCAGCTACTAAGCCATAGACACCGAGTGTCATTACTATAGCAACAGTAGCAACTACGGTTGCTTGTGATATAAAAGCAGCTTCTTTGACGGTGCCGAGAGCAATGACGATAATTTCAGCCGATAAGACAAAATCAGTTCGAATTGCCCCTTTAATTTTTTCTTGCTCAAATTCGACGAGATTAATAGTGGGATCTGCTATTACTTTTGCCTTCTCATCATTATGAGTTTGGGTTTCATTAGTAAAGCTATGAACCAACTTTTCTACACCTTCAAAGCAAAGGTAAGCTCCACCAATCATTAATAATGGTGTAATTAACCATGGTATAAAAGCACTGATCAGGAGTGCGGCGGGTACTAAAACAAGTTTATTTTTAAATGAGCCTTTGGCAACTGCCCAAACAACGGGTAGTTCTCGATCTGCTTTAACACCAGAAACCTGTTCGGCATTAAGAGCAAGATCATCACCTAAAACGCCAGCGGTTTTTTTAGCCGCAATTTTTGTCATTAAAGCGACATCATCGAGTATAGTTGCGATATCATCAATTAATAGGAAAAGGCTGGTTGCCATAATAACTCCAGATATAAGTAAGCTAAATAACTTGAATTGAATCAATATAAAAATCAACGATGGCAATCATAACATTTGTTGCTGACACACTTGGTTTAATAGCTAGATAGAATAAACTTGAATGACCGTATTTTAGGGAGAAATAGTATGAGAATGTTACATACCATGTTACGTGTGGGTAATTTAGATAAATCGTTAGCTTTTTATACTGAAGTTTTGGGCATGTCGGTATTACGGCAAGAAGACTATCCGGATGGAAAGTTCAGCCTAGCTTTTGTTGGCTATGGTGATGAAGAGCACAATACAGTGCTTGAATTAACCTACAATTGGGATACCGACAGTTATGACTTAGGTAATGCTTATGGCCATGTTGCCATTGCTGTTGAAGATGCGGCAGCAGCGTGTGAGTTGATAAAAAGTCGAGGTGGCAATGTAATCCGTGAGGCGGGCCCGATGATGCATGGCACGACAGTGATTGCTTTTGTTGAAGATCCTGATGGTTACAAAGTGGAATTAATAGAACGTGATTAGTCGGGCTTGAGTTGCAAAATTGCCTCGACGATGATCGAGGCAATTTTAGAGGTATGGGCTAGGATTAGCTATGTAAATGCACAATTGGGTTTTGGCTAAAATCTAACACAGCAGATTCACGCATTTTCAGTTTTGCAAAGCCGTTATTCATGTCTTTCACAAACTCTTGAAAATGTGCTCTGGATAAACGGAGTGTGACTGCGCCGATCATAAGATGAACCATCTTACAATCAAAGCAATATTGAATATCACTACTTGTTCCTAATAATAATGTTTCTGGTTTACAAGGGGATGGTTGCATAAAACTGTTCCTTTGAGCGTTTTGTGATGAATAAAATTCTTAGAGCATAAGTAAGTCGTCGCCGACAGGTTTACCAGCGCAACTTTGCTTATAACACTGCCACCAAATCTGCTGCTGGTTAAGCCAGTTGTTACGATCGGGATGGACAACATTTTTCTCTAGCAGTAGCTTATAGTTTCGGTTAATCAGTAATGATAGGCAGGGCTCAGGGTTGTTTAAATGTAAAGCGATTAAGTGATCTATTGCAGCAACTAAGAGTTGAGTATGTCGAGTTGTTGCAGGGGCATTTGTTTTCAATGACATCATATTGCTATTGCCGCCAATGATCGTAATATCCCCCACACACTTTTCTTCGACTGCTGATCGAGACAATAAAAATCTTCAGGATGTAATTTCCCTTCTTGCATTAATGATTGGAGTTTATTGGGATCAATTGCAAGATTAACGATAGTGTTGTGGTCTGATTTGAAAGCGAGTGATTTCATGTTACCTATTATTAGTGCTCTTAGATGACTGAGATTTGATTATAGGTATTTAAACACTCAAATGCAAATGATTCTTATTTAGATTTAAGTAAGAGATAGCAAAATATAAAAGTAGGCCGGTGAATAAGCTGTTGTGGGGTAATGCTTTGAAGTCAAATACGGGTATTAGCAACGGCTTTGAAGTTTCTGTTCTCCAATGACATTGTTATTAATATTAAATTTAGCTGCGGAAGAGAGCTTGATTCGAAGTGTTACTAGCACTTACTAAATATCGACTTGCTAAGTTACTGGACGTTGTGTTGTGAGTTTACACAACGCATTCAATTCAGTTGTTTTAGCCAGCAGTATTGTGCTCAACCCAAACGTCACCATCTGGGCGACTTTCTTTTTTCCAAAAGGGTGCCTTGAATTTAAGTTCTTCAATCAGCCAATTACAGGCATCTAATGCTGCGCGACGATGTGCTGACCAACAGGCAATTGCAACAATAGCATCTGCTGGTTTGATATGACCGACACGATGTACGATAAGGCAATCAATTATCGGCCATTTTTGTCTGGCATCATGTTCTAACTTTTCAAGATAACGTAAGGTCATTTCAGGGTAATGTTCTAAAACCATTTCGCAGACTTCTACATCATCATTAAAGTCACGCATGCTACCGACAAATGTTGCTGTTGCACCAAACTGACTGGCGAGTTCAGATTTTTGCTGATGTTCGCTAATCATATGCCATGGTTCGAAATACTGATCTGAGATAATGACTGACATGTTAACCACCGGTAACTGGTGGGAAAAAGGCGACTTCATCACCATCATTAACAGGACTGTTAAGCTTGGCGTATTCAAGGTTGATCGCAACAAGTAGGTTGTCAGGTTGTTGCTGTTTACTGGTCGCTAGATCCCATACCTCGGCTGCGGTTGATGCCTGTTCAATGGTAATATCTGATAAGCCAACTTGTTCACGAAGGCTGGCAAAGAATTTGACTTGAATACTCATCTGGTTAATTGTTTCTATCAATCTAAAAACTATAGGATACTCCCATGTCGGATTTAACGCATTTCAATCACGCTGGTGAAGCGCATATGGTTGATGTTGGAGATAAGGCTGTGACTAAACGCGTCGCAGTTGCTGAAGGCCAAATCATGATGTTAGATAAAACCTTGGATTTAATTAAACAAGGCAATCATAAGAAGGGTGATGTGTTGGGGATTGCGCGCATTGCAGCCATTATGGCGGCAAAAAGAACATCCGATTTAATTCCTTTATGTCATCCGTTGGCATTAAGCAAAGTTACGGTTGATTTTAAAATCTTAGATGACGATGTCGCGGTGCAATGTCGTGCTCAAGTTGAAACGAGTGGTCAAACCGGCGTTGAAATGGAAGCCTTAACGGCGGTGCAAGTAGGATTATTGACCATTTATGATATGTGTAAAGCCGTTGATCGCGGCATGATCATGACTGATATTCGATTATTAGAAAAAGCAGGCGGAAAATCTGGTCACTGGGTGCGAGAACTCTAAGCCTTAAAATGTTTAAAATACGTCATCAAAGCTGACAACTTGGCCTGAACGAGAAATGTCATAGCCAGCAAAGCCTGATAATTTTTGTTGGAATGCTTGGCTTTGTAGAATTGAAATAATCTGAGTTAGATGTGGGTCATTAGATAGTGATAATGGCACCGCTAAGCAATAGTGCTCCCAAACCAGTGGTAAGAATTCCAGATTAAACTTTTCAGCCATAGGTGCAATACCAAACCCAACATCTGCAACGCCACTGGCAATCATTGCCGCGACAGCCATATGGGTATATTCCTCATTGTTATAACCATTGATATCGGTGGGTTTGATATTTTCTAAACTGAGTAATTGATCAAAAAGAAGGCGTGTTCCTGAATCTTTTTGACGATTGATAAATTCAACCCCAGACTCAGTTAACGAGTTCATAGTAACAATATTTTTGGGGTTACCATGCTTAACCATCAGGCCTTGATTGCGTTTGACGACGTAAATGAGTTGGTGTTTTTTGGGATCTAAAAGTTGAAGATATTGTGGTGCTATTTTTTTTGCAATAGATCCCGTAGGAATATGGAAACCGGCAATATCACACTGGCCTTCTTCCAAAGCGCGGATACTTTCTAAACTGCCATAAAAGTGCAGATCTAATTTTACTTCGGATTGTTGGTGCATCAAATCACGTAATGCACTGATAGCAAGGCCATGACTAGCAAAGATATTAAGTCTTGGTGACGATTGTGATGACAAAATAGTTTCAAACTCACGCTTGAATTGGGTGGCAACATTATCTAATTCAGGTGCAAAACGAGCAGTCAATTTTTGACTAGACGTTAATAATTTTTCACCGACAGCAGAAAGCGTGGCCCCGCGACCACGCTCCATGATAACTAAAGGTTGGCCTATAATTTTCTGCCATTTATTGAGCAAGCCCCAAGCAAAGCGGTATGACACATTGGCCTGTTTTATCGCTTGTTGTAATGAGCCTTCTCGTTGTATTGAACTCAACAGCTGAAATAAAACGGGGTCAAGGTCGTGCTGTGCAATTTGCCAATTAAAATTAAGTTTAATTTCCATAATATGTACAGTTAATCATATTTTGTCATCTAAATATAGCCTGTATGATAGATTTATGACAAACAATATATGTTTTTATATGCATATATTGTAGGCATAAAACTATCTATTTAAATAGGAAGAATCATTCAATGAATAAATCAAAAACGTTAATTGCAGCGGTAATGTTATCTGCGATGACCACAACGGCTCAGGCAGGATCTGAAATTGAAACCTTAATTACTATGTTGCATGAAAATGGCATGGTGAGCGATGACCAATATGGTCGACTGGTAGCAGAATTGGAACAAAACAAAACACAATCGGCTGAAAAAGAAACTAAAATTCAAGCACAGTTAGCTGAAGCAACCAAACCCTCTGATGTTGAAGTTAAGGTAAAAGGTGGTGTTACAGTTAAAACACGTGATGGCAAATTCTCAACTAAGCTAGGTGGTCGAGTTCAAGCTGATGCTGCAACTTATCGCGGTGATCCTGAAATAGGGGACGGCACTGAAATTCGCCGTGCTCGCTTATACCTTGAAGGAACAATGTATTCGGATTGGGGCTATAAATTGCAATATGATTTTGCAAACACAAATACTAATGGTGCTAATGGTATAGCCGATGCTTTTATCAGTTATAACGGCTTTGATGATTTGCAAATTAAAGTGGGTAACTTTAAAGATCCTTTTAGTTTGGAGCAACAAACCAGCTCGAAATATGTGATGTTCACTGAACGTTCATTAGCCGGTGCTTTTGCTGCAGGTCGACATATTGGTGCAATGGCAAGCACTAAACAACAACATTGGTCATTAGCTGGTGGCGTATTTGGGGATTCATTAACAGCGACTAATGGTAGCAGTCATGACCAAGACGAAGGTTGGGGTCTAGGTGCACGAGCAACCTTTGCTCCAATCAATGAAAAAAACAAAGTGGTACATTTAGGCTTGGGTTTAAATTATCGTGATACCGGTGGCGCTGGTACCACTTCATTTAAATCACAAGCAGAAACACATATTTCTGGTATTAATATCGTGAATACAAGCACGATTAGCGATGTAACGGATTTTACAAAAGTTGGTTTAGAACTTGCCACCGTTATGGGGCCATTTTCGGCACAAGCAGAATACATTACAACATCAGTAAGTCGTAATAATGCCAATGATTTAGATTTTGATGG
>JBFIJJ010000016.1:0-21556 GCA_041600795.1 Methylophagaceae bacterium
ACTTGCTCAAACAGGCATCGATCCAGCAAGAATTGTGTTTGAAATTACCGAAACATCTGCAATATCCAATTTTGAGCAAACTAAGGCCATGGTTAAGAAGCTCAGATCGTTAGGCTGTCGCTTTGCATTAGATGATTTTGGGGCGGGCTTTAATTCGTATAGCTACCTTAAACATTTTCCGGTGGATATATTGAAGATAGATGGCGGCTTTATTACTGATATAGAAAGTGATCCAGTTGATCAATTATTGGTCAAATCAATGATTGATATTGCCCATAGTCTTGGCAAAAAAACAGTTGCAGAATATGTTGAGCATCAAAGTACAATGGATATGCTAAAAGGCTTTGGTATCGACTATATTCAAGGTTTTTTAGTTGGTAAACCTCGTGTTAAGTTGCTCGATAGTTAATGTAGTTCTGGCTTAACATTTTGGTGATTTATGCCATGGATACGGCTAATCAAATGTGCTTCTTCATCACTTAAATTACAGTTATCAATCAGTTGATGAATGCCGACACCTTTTTTCGCTAAACGAATTGCATGGTCATAACCAGGCTGCGGCGATAAACCTAAATCCAAAGTGTTTTGATGTTCTTTTAAGTGCGAGAGTGTTTGTTCAAAACGAATGATACGTTCATCAGTTCCGACTGCACCGGCACATAAGATCGATAATTGGTTTTGTAAACCGGCAATTTTTTCTGTTTGTTGCTGATTAAGTTTAAATAATCGGTAACAGGCACTGGCAACAAGTAATGCCATCAAAACACTTACACCAGCAATAATAAGTGATGTCATAGTTTTAGCTCCTTTGTTCTCGAATTATTAAACGTATTCATCAAATAATCCTTCATGTGGTCTATCTTTGGGCTCATCTTGTTGTGTTGTATCCTGTTCTGGTTTCTTCTTATTTTTTTCAGGGTGACGTCTTTTATCATCCGGTGGCGGATTAACTGGCAGAGAAGGAGATAGCGGTTGGATCGGATGAATATCTTCTGCCATAACATCACATACCTAAAAACTTGAAAAATCAGACATCTCTTCTTCAGTTAAAAACTTATCTACATCAACAAGAATCAGTAGCTTGTCTTCTTGACTGCTTACACCCTGAATAAAGCGTGAACTGTCATCATTACTAACATTCGGTGCGGTGTCGATTTGAGATTGATGTAAATAAACCACCTCAGCAACACTATCTACCAACATACCAATAACATTACCATCGACTTCTACCACGATAATTCTGGACATATCATCTGGTTCTTTTGAATTCAAACCGAAGCGACGACGAGTATCAATGACTGTAACAACATTACCACGAAGATTAATAATTCCTAATACATAGTCCGGCGCTCCAGGCACGGGTGCAATTTCTGTTATCCGAAGTACTTCTTGTACTTGCATTACATTCATGCCGTAGGTTTCGTCTTCTAACTGAAATGTAACCCATTGCAACACAGGATCATTTGCTAATTTATTTTCTTCGCTCATTACTTTTGGTCCTAAACATCACGATAGATAATGAAGTGATTTGTTTGCTGTCAAATTGTTGTCAGCAGTAGTTGCTCAAGATATGAGCATGATTCATGCCAGTGTTAGTGTTTATGTTAATTGTTTGGCAAGCATCGATACATTAAGAATACTACACATTTGGTTAAGTACGGTACCAGCCAACCAAGGTCGGTTTCCTAGTTGTTTTCGCCATTTGACGTCATCAGGTGATAGCGTTGTGATTTCCAGAATGTTATTACAAGCTAATCCCCACTTATGATCATCAATCAAAATAATGTACTCGGGAGGTAATTGTGCATGTTGAAATCCTTCTGGCATGACGATATGCGCTGTATCAACTACTTGAGCTCTATATTCTTGATGTTGATAGAGCCCGATATACCATGCAGGTTTCCCCGGTAATTTAGGTAATTTTGTTTCAGGATAACTAAATATGCCATTCAATTCATGTAAGGGGAGCGCTAGTTTTAAGCCTTGGACATCAAACAAAAGTGCTTGAAAAGGACTTTCTCGCCAATCTTTAGATGCATCTTGTGCGATAACGACTTTGTTTGGTTGATCCAATGTTTGTTGGATTGCAGGTTCATCACTGATCAGTACTTCCAATGAACCCGTCAACATATCGTTCATATAGAGCGATAGCGCATCTTGTTGATCAACGATGGGTGGAGAAGACTTAGACATGAGGCAATGACTTTATATCAAGTTGTTGAGTGAGTAATTGGTCTAACAGTTTACTGTATGCAAGTGCACCTCGGGCAGTTGGATTTAAGATCGGAAGTGGAATGCCTGCCTTACTTGCATCACGGAACTGAGTATCAACAGGAATAACGTCTTGCCATACACCGTCAGCATATTTATTTTTGAGACTGTCAAGTGTTTGAGTTGAGGCACGAGTACGTTTATCAAACATGGTAGGTAAGATGAGGTAAGGCAAGCCTTTTCTACGTGAATGATTAATCATACCTAATGTATGCAACATCCGCTCTAAACCCTTCAGTGCCAAAAATTCCGTTTGAACCGGAATTAATAGTTGATCACATGCTGCCAAGGCATTAATCATTAAAACGCCCAGCATTGGCGGGCAGTCAATCAGGACATTGGAGAAACGATCCTTTAAGTGTTCTAGCGTCTTTTTTATGACAAGACCTTTACCTGCTTGAGCACCAAGTTGTCGATCTAGCGTTGCCATTGCAGTTGATGCGGGCAATAAATATAAATTTTCTTGATTAGTTTTTTTAAGAGTTTGGAAAATGGCACTATTAGGCGAATTATCCATTTTCTGAAATAAGGTATAAATACTGGTTTCCAAGGTGTCTGGATCATAGCCAAAATAGGTTGTTAATGAACCATGTGGATCCATATCCAAGATCAAGGTCGGTTTGCCTTGTGCAGCTAATAGACTTGCTAGGCTAACGACTGAAGTTGTTTTACCTACACCGCCTTTTTGATTTGCAACAGCCCATATTGTCATGGTGACGTTTCGCCAGTTGGAGGTGTAACTATTCCGATGTTATTTGGAACCGTTGGATTAGCGTTTTCATTACTAAAAACTTCAATATCCCGGCGACTCTCCTTACTTCCAAGTACGACTAAAACAACACGGCGATTTTTTTGTCTTCCTTCTTCTGTCGCATTGTCAGCAATGGGTTTAAATTCGCCATAGCCAATGGCCGACATACGTGAAGGTTCAACACCATAACGATTAAGTAAATGCACTACACTGGCAGCACGAGCGGCTGATAATTCCCAATTTGATGGGAATTTCGGGGTATTAATCGGATTATTATCGGTGAAGCCTTCTACTTGAATAGGGTTTGCAGAGGTATTGAGTATTGTTGCAATTTTACCTACAACCGGTACTGCGGTGTTTTCAAGGCGTGATTCGCCACTTTCAAATAACACATTTGATTTGATTTCTACTTCAAGCCAATCTTCACCTTGTTTAATAGAGACGTCTTTATTTTCAATCATATCGGCAAGTGCCGAGTTAAATTGTTTAGAAATATCGTCAATGGTTTGAATAATATCTTCCGATACAGGTGGTGGCGTATAACTTTCGATAACAGGGAGTTCGAGCGCATTGGGTGGTGAATCTGACTCTGAAGAACCAGGATCTGCTGACTGTTTACCGTGGCCTCGGCTAATTTCACCAACTTGAATTGGATCCAGACTACGAGGTGTTTCAGAGAAAACCGCTTCTAAGGTATCTGATAAAACACGATATTTACCTTCATTAACTGAAGAGATCGAGTACATAACAACAAAAAATGCAAACAATAGCGTAATAAAGTCAGCATAAGAAACTAACCAACGTTCATGGTTTACATGTTCTTCGTGTTTTTTTCTGCGTGCCATAATTAATAAGCTGCTAATTTAAATAGGCTTGTAAACGACTTTCTATATTTCGCGGATTATCGCCTAGAGCAACACCAATTAAACCTTCGATTAACATCATTTGAACACGGCTGCGTAACAGAATGATAGCTTTTAGCTTGCTGGCAATAGGTAAGAATAATAAATTCGCTAATGCTACACCATAAATTGTGGCGACAAAGGCAACGGCAATGCCTGAGCCTAGTGATGATGGATCCGCCAAATTGCCCATGACATGAATTAATCCCATTACGGCACCGATAATACCAATAGTAGGGGAATATCCACCCATAGCCTCAAATACTTTTGATGATTCAATATCATTACTTTCTTGGATATCCATGTCTATTTCCATGACTTCACGAATCATTTCTGGTTCGGCACCATCGGCAATGAGCTGGAGTCCTTTTTGGATAAATAAATCCTCTTCATCTTGTGCGATGGACTCCAATCTAACTAGCCCCTCTTTACGTGCTATCTGATTCCATCCAAGTATTTTATCGAGTGTTTCTTCAGCGGATGTTTTCGGAGTAATAAAAATCCATGAGACGATTTTGAGTGCGCGCAGAAATGTTTTAAGCGGCGTTTGTAACATGACTGCCCCAAGTGTGCCGCCAAGTACGATCAAAAAGGCAACGGCATTCAGTATGGTATCTAGATGGCCACCCTCTAGGTGTTGACCTCCTAAAATGGCACCAAAGCCAACGAGTAGTCCTAAGATACTTAGTATATCCATCGTTATTTCAATTCCGATAATTGTTTGGCAATATCAGTCAGACTGAGAATTTTATCGGCTAATCCAGCCTTAACAATTGCCATTGGCATGCCATAAATGGTACTGCTATGTTCATCTTGAGACCAAATAGTTGCACCTAGCGGTTTTAGTTTGCTGCAGCCATCACGTCCATCACTTCCCATACCTGTAAGAATAATAGCTAGGGTTTCAGCAGGACAAATCTCAGCAATAGAGCTAAGTGTGATATCAATACAGGGCCTGTAGGTTTGCTCTGGTTTACTCGCTTGTAGTTCGATACGAAGTTGCCTTTTTGTACCTTTTAATAACATCTGTTCACCGCCAGGTGCTAGATAAGCCGTACCTGCAACGAGGACATCGCCATTTTCCGCTTGTTTGACCTTTATTGCACATTGGTTATTGAGACGTTCTGCAAATGACGGCGTAAAGGTCGCCGGCATATGTTGAATAAGCAAAATAGGGTAGGGAAAGTGTGCTGGTAGTTTGGTCAATATTTCTTGTAAAGCAACTGGGCCACCAGTTGAGGTGCCAATCGCCACTAGTTTTAGTGTTTTATCGATCTTATTGGAAGAAATCTGATTAGCTTTAGGTTGTTCCAGTGGTTTAGGGCTTGCGGATGGGCGTGGCACTATTCCTTTACGAAAGTTTGTTGCTAAATAGCGTAATTGCAGACAGAGCTTTTGTTGCGCGAGATCATGATTGCTAGAGATCTCTGAGAATCGTTTAGGTATAAAGTCAACTGCACCTGCTTCTAATGCATCCAATGTTGCCTTGGCGCCTTCTGTTGACCATGTTGAAAGCATTAATATTGCCGTAGGAAATTGCGCCATGATTTGGCGTGTTGCTGTAATGCCATCCATTTCAGGCATTTCTATATCCATGGTAATTACATCAGGTCGTAATCGTTTAACCTGCTCAATGGCTTGGAGGCCATTTTCAGCAGTACCAACGACCTCAAGATGAGGATCTGATGAAATTATTTCAGTAAGTCGTCTCCGGAAGAACCCAGAATCATCAACAATTAATACACGTACCGCCACAGCACTCCTTAGTATCCTCTTCGAGCATAGGTATTCATTAATTCTGGAAAGTCGAGAATTAATGCGATTCGACCATCACCAGTAATAGTAGCACCCGCAAGCCCTTTTGTACCCTGAAGCATGGCACCTAAAGGTTTAATAACGACTTCTTCTTGTCCAAGGAGTTGATCTACGACAAAGCCAACACGCTGTGTTCCCACTTGTACAATGACCACATGTTCCATTTTGGGTTCTTCTGTCTCAATAAATGTATTCGCTAACCATCGTCTTAAATAAAACAAAGGTAAGGCTCGATTGCGCACGGTAATTGTCTCTTGACCATCAACCATATTGGTTTTGGACAGATCCAAATGGAAAATTTCGTTGACACTGACTAATGGGAAGGCAAAAATTTGGTTACCTAACATCACCATTAAGGTTGGCATGATAGCTAACGTTAACGGTACTTTGATCGATAATACAGTGCCTTTGCCAACATCTGATTTGATATCAATAACACCATTGAGTTTGGATATACTGGTTTTGACCACATCCATACCGACACCGCGACCAGAAATATCAGAGATTTCCTGTTTCATTGAGAAGCCTGGCGCAAATATTAAGGCGTAACATTCAGATGGTGTTAGCCGTGAAGCTGATTCTTCATCCATCATGCCTTTTTCAACGGCTTTTTTTCTTAAGACATCGGCATCCATTCCGGCACCATCATCGGAGATAGTCAGAAGGATATGATCGCCTTCTTGTGCTGCGCCGAGAACGACCAGCCCTGTCCGTGGTTTATTGGCTTTTTCACGAACATCAGGCATTTCAATACCATGATCAACGGCATTACGAACTAAATGTACTAAAGGATCGGCCAGTGCTTCAACCAAGTTTTTATCTAGGTCAGTTTCTTCTCCACGTAACTCCAAATTAATTTCTTTTTTGAGACTACGGGCAAGATCGCGCACAACTCGTGGAAAACGGCCAAAGACTTTTTTGATTGGTTGCATTCTCGTTTTCATAACAGCTGTTTGCAGATCGGCGGTGACAACAGTCAGATTGTTGACTGCTTTAGCCATTTCTTCATTTTCTATAGCTGCTTCTAATGTGCTGATACGATTACGAACTAAGACAAGCTCACCCACCATATTCATGATTTCATCTAAGCGACTGGTATCAACGCGGACACTCGTTTCCGCTTGTTTTGCTGCAGGGGCAGGTTTTGCCGCAGCTTCCTGTTTAGCAGGTGCGTTTTTGGGTTCTTCTGCTTTTACGTTAGGTGTTGGGGCAGGGGGCGGCTCTACTGGTGCAGCTGCTGGTTCTGGCGTTTTAGCAACATCGGCTTTCTTTTTGCCCTGAAGTTCGTCTAATAGCGCCTCAAATTCTTCTTCTGTTATATCATCACTATCAGATGCCGTTGTTGGTGTTGGCGCAGGTTCCGGAGTTGGGGCGGCAACAGCTGGAGTAGCGCCTGGCAAACTAGAACCATGCAATTGATCTAATAGTGCTTCAAACTCTTCATCGGTAATATCATCATCACCTGCGTTTGCATCGGCAATGGGTGTTTCTGGTTTTGGTTCAGGTGCTTGCACTGGCTCAGGGATAGGTTCGGGTTTTGGTGCGACTGGCGCTGGCGCAGTGTTTGGGTTTAAATAAGCCGCTAAGTTTTCAAGAATTTCTGGGTCAGCAGGACTTGGAAATTCGCCTGATTTTACTTCAGCAAACATTGCATTGAGGGCATCTAAGACTTTGAGGAATGTATCCATCATTTCAGCATCAACGACGCGTTCACCTTGTCGAAGAATGTTGAAAACATCCTCACCTTTATGGCACAAGGCCACCATCGCATCTAAGCTCAGGAAACCTGCTCCGCCTTTGATAGTATGGAAACCACGAAAGATTGAGTTGAGAAGATCACTGTCTTGTGGTGCCGATTCCAGTTCTACCAGTTGCTCATTTAAGCCTTCTAATAACTCATCAGCCTCAACTAAGAAGTCTTGTAGAATTTCATCATCAGTGTCTAATGCCATCTTTATTTACCCTTTAGAAGCCAAGACTTGATAATAAATCATCGACCTCATCTTGATTATTGACAACGTTAACGTTGTTTTCCTGATTAATTTGCGGGCCTTCGGCCTTAATCGGGTCAACCTTTTCCTTGTCTTTGTTTTTATGTTCTTGTGGTTTACCTGATACTTTAATCAGACGCACCAAATTATCTTCAACTTCTTCAACCAAATTAATGACTTGGCTGATTACTTGACCAGTTAGATCTTGGAATCCTTGAGCTAACATCATTTCTGATAAGTTAGCGTGGATTTGATCCGAATGGTTTGTGACTTCTGGCAAATATGATTCAATTTCTTTACTCATTGAACGAAATTCGTCAGCAGTCATTTCTCTCATGCGAAAACGATGCCAACTTGCATTGATTTTTTCAGCCGTTTGTTTGAGTTCGGAGGCAAGTGGTAATGTTTTATCGATATAGCTTAAGGTTTTGTGAGCGGCTTCCTCTGTTGTACGAATAACGTAATTGAGTCGTTCACGTGTGTTCGGCATATCTTTTTCTGTTAAGTCAGCCAATCTGTTATCTAAATTAAAATTGCTCAGTGCTTCATGGAGTTCACGAGTCAATTTTCCAACTTGATGAAACAGATCACTTTCTTGTGTTTGTGTGAGCAGCGCAAGCTGTGATGCTGATTCCGTTTTGTCGCCAGCTTCTAATGCGTTAACTAGGGCACGAGCAGCGTCTAATTGGATGGCTTCATTTGTTGGATTCATGGCTGACCTTTAATTGTTATTGAGCTTCAATACGTTCGAAAATTTTATCAATCTTCTCTTTAAGCGTTGCAGCGGTAAATGGTTTTACTATATAGCCATTTACCCCAGCTTGTGCAGCAGTAATAATTTGCTCACGTTTGGTTTCAGCTGTCACCATCAATACTGGTAATGAAGACAATTTTTCATCAGCCCGAACGGTTTTGAGTAAATCGATACCTTGCATACCAGGCATATTCCAGTCAGTAACCAGAAAATCTATGCCCCCAGCTTGTAGGATAGGCAGTGCAGTTAATCCATCATCTGCTTCAACAGTATTGTTGAAACCCAAGTCACGCAATAAGTTTTTTATGATCCTTCTCATAGTGGAAAAATCATCCACAATTAGGATCTTCATATTTTTATCCAAGATATACCTCCAATAAATCTTTTAGTGTAACCAATCATTTAATTTTGAACGAAGTCTGATAATCGTTTGGCTATGAATTTGACTTACGCGTGACTCACTAACGCCAAGAACCTCACCAATTTCTTTTAAATTTAACTCTTCATTATAGTACAAGCTCATCATTAGGCGCTCACGCTCAGGTAAGGCGTCTATTGCACTCTTTAGCGCTTGTTGAAAACCAGTTGATTGTAATTCTTGCTCTGGTTCTGACTGCTGTTCAGTGATGGGCATCGCCCTTGTTTCATCATTATCATTAAAGTCATCAAGGCTAAATAGCTGATGACCTGAAGAATCAAAAAGTAACTGATGATATTCTTCAACAGAAATATTCAATGCACTCGCTATTTCACTATCGTGTGCATTTCTACCCTGTTCTTGCTCAATTTCTTGCATTGCTTTTGAAATATCGCGTGCTTTTTTATGAACGGAACGCGGAGCCCAATCATTTCTCCGGATTTCATCTAACATCGCCCCTCGAATTCGGATCCCTGCATAGGTTTCAAAGCTAGCGCCTTGTTCAGCATCATAGTGCTGTGCAGAATCTAATAAGCCAATCATGCCGGCTTGTATTAAGTCTTCCACATCAACTGTATGGGGCAGGCGAGCAATGAGATGATAGCCGATACGCTTTACTAAGCCAGCATGTTGAACTACCAGTTCAGAATGCGACTGATGTGATGTATTTGTTTTTTCATACATCTTAACGGCGTTCATTTTAGGCGATTTCCAAACTAGCTTCTATTAAACGTTCAACAAAAAACTCCATGTGACCGCGAGGTTGTTTTTTTACTGGCCAATGTTCTACTTTCTTTGCTAGGTGGTTAAATGCAGTCGCAGATTTACTTCGTGGAACATAGTCAACGACCGCACGTTGTTTCTTAACTGCACGTCGTAGGTCATCATCAAATGGGACTATGCCCATAAAGTCTAGATTCACTTCAAGAAAACGTTCACAGACCATAGCAATTTTATTGAATAACTCTCGACCTTCCTGAACATTACGCGCCATATTGGCAATAATATGAAAATGATCCACATTGTATTGGCGGCTGAGTAATTTGATCAGAGCATAGGCATCAGTGATGGATGCTGGCTCATCACAGACTACAATAATCACTTCCTGCGCCGCACGAGTAAAACTAATGACACTATCTGCAATACCGGCTGCACTATCAATCATCAATATATCAATATGTTGATTGAGTTCACTAAATGCCTGAATCATACCAGCATGTTCAGCAGGACTGAGTTCAGCCATTTTCTGAACACCAGAGGCGGCGGGGATGATTTTTAATCCAGCAGGCCCTTCAACAATGATTTCTTGTAAGGTTTTACTGCCATCAAGTACATGTTGGAGATTGTATTGCGGATGTAAACCCAACATGACATCAATATTAGCTAAGCCAAGATCAGCATCAAGTAATAATACCTCTTTACCCATTGAGGATAACGCCACACCGAGATTAACTGTGATGTTAGTTTTACCAACACCACCTTTACCACTGGCGACGGCAATAACTTTAACTGGGCGAGGTGGTGTAGTCATTTTACGTAATCCACTGGCTTGATCATTTGATGTTTCAGCCATATGCGGCAAAACCTCCATAAGTGGACACAGTTTGAGGATCCACTTGTTGTTCATTTATAAGCTCACTGGCTTGTCTTACTAGAGTATTTGGACGCGCTAGACTGAGGTCTTCAGGCACTTGTTGACCATTACATTCATAGGCTAATGGTAACTGATGACGAATCAGGGCTGAAATTGCGCCACCTAAACTGCTTGTTTCATCAGTCTTTGTCAAAATACATCCACTTAATTCAAGATGTGAGAAAGCTTTAATAATATCATTGAGTACACTAGCTTGTGTTGTTGCTGATAGTGTTAAATAGTTTTTAATGCGATGCGATTGATTTTTTAAAACAGCAAATTTCTCTGTAAGTTGCATATCACGTTGATTCATACCCGCAGTATCTATCAGGATAAAGCGGCGATCAAGTAAGTCGTTAAGCGACTCGTTAAGCTCTTCATGTGTGCGTGCAACGCGGACAGGTACACCTAAAATACGGGCATAAGTGCGAAGTTGTTCTTGACCGCCAATGCGGTAACAATCTGTCGTAATTAAAGCCACATTTTTGGCACCATGTTTGAGTGCACATCGTGCGGCTATTTTAGCGATCGTCGTGGTCTTGCCAACACCAGTAGGTCCAACAAGGGCGTAGATGCCACCGGTATTAATGATATCTGTTTGTGGCACCTCAATTTGACTTGCAAGTGCACCGAGTGAGTGACGCCATGCAGTTTCAAGATCATCAGCCGGAGTAATTTGACTGGTTAATTTTTTGGCAAGTTCGACTTGTACACCCATTTGCAAATGACGTTGTAATAATTGCACTTGTGTGGGACTGCTACGTTCCATATCTTTCCATGCCAGATCAGAAAGCTGAGTTTGTAGCATATCTTTTAGACTAGAAATTTCCTTGCGCATTTGCACTAAGGTCGGCTCTTGCGACCAGACATTTTGAGGACTACGAGTAGGGGCTACATCAACGTTTCTAGAGAATTCAACTGATGGGTTGATCTCTACTTTTGGAGACTCATTATGTGATGACGAACGAGCTACTGGCGCAGCTCTTCTAAATTCAGCTTCGTCATAATCAGTTGCAGCAACGATTTCAATACCGCCATCAACTCGCGTATTTGACAAAATAACAGCATCAGGACCGAGGACATCTCTTACTTCTTTAATCGCTTGTCGAACATCTGCAGCTTGGAAACGTTTTATTTTCATATTGCTATCCTCTAAAACTAACGACCAACGTTAGCTACGATTCTAATTTGTTTGTTATCAGGAATTTCGTTGTATGACAGTACATTTAACGCTGGAATAGAATGGCGAATAAAGCGAGAAATCCATGTTCTTAAACCTGCTTGTACAACTAAAATAGCTGACTCCCCAGCCATTTCTTGACGTTGCGTTGCGTCATTTAAATTCTTATGCATTCTCTCAGCCAGTCCTGGTTCTAAACTAGCGCCACCATCACCAGTAGCGTGTAGAGTCTGAAGCAATATCTGTTCCAGTTCAGGGTCCAATGTAATAATTGGTAGATCCGCTTTAATACCGTTGACATGCTGGACTATAGAATGGCTCAAAGCCATACGTGTTGATGCCGTAATTGTTTCAGGATCTGGGTTGCGGGCAGCTTGTTCTGATATAGCTTCAACGATGGTGCGAATGTCGCGAATTGGAATATTTTCTTCAAGCAAGTTCTGCAGAACTTTTTGAATTCCACCTAAAGGAATCGTATCTGGAACTAGGCCTTCTACTAGTTTAGGTGCGACTTTGGCTAAATTATCAAGTAGTTGTTGGACTTCTTCACGTCCCAATAGGTCGTGAGCATGTGTTTGCAGAATTTTGCTTAGATGTGTTGCGATAACGGTATCGACATCGACGACCGTATAACCTTGTGCCTGAGCATGCTCACGTTGGCTAGGATCTATCCATACAGCGTCAAGACCAAATGCTGGATCTTTGCCTTTGATGCCATCTAGGTCGCCAAAAACTTGACCCGGATTGATGGCCATCATTCGATCTGGATAAATTTCAGCTTCTCCAAAAGTTACACCAAACAAAGTGATTTGATAGGCAGTAGGAGACAGATCAAGGTTGTCCCTGATGTGAACAGGTGGAATAAGGAAACCTAATTCTTGCGATATTTTTTTACGGATGCCTTTGATTCTACTCATTAATTGACCACCTTGGTTTTTGTCGACCAAAGGAATTAAACGGTAACCAATTTCTAATCCAATAGGATCGACAGGGCTGAGATCATCCCAACTTAATTCTTTTTGTTCACGCGGTTTTTCGGTTTCGGGTGCAGCTTGAACAAGAGCTGCTGCTTCGGCAGCTTTTTGACGTTGCGCTATCACCCAAGCACCACCGCCACCAAGGCCAGCTAAAATTAAAAATGGAATATTGGGCATGCCAGGAATCAAACCCATGCCACCGACAATACCTGCCGTAACACCTAAGGTTTTTGGATCATTCAATAATTGCCCCATGATCTGCTCACCCATATCTTGTTCTTTGGTCGAGCGGGTAACGAGTAGACCTGCGGCTGTAGCAAGTAATAATGAAGGAATTTGAGCAACTAGACCGTCACCTATCGTTAACAAAGTGTAGTTATGTGCGGCTTCTGCAAAACTTAGGTCATGTTGGGCAACACCAATAATAAAACCACCAATGATGTTGATAAATAAGATTAAAATGCCTGCAACAGCATCACCACGAACAAATTTACTAGCACCATCCATCGAACCGTAAAAATCTGACTCCTGCATGATTTCTTCACGACGCATTCTGGCTTGATCTTGGTCGATAAGACCGGCATTTAAATCAGCATCAATTGCCATTTGTTTACCTGGCATTGAGTCTAAGGTGAAACGGGCGCTTACTTCTGCGATACGAGTTGCACCTTTGGTTACAACGACAAAGTTGATAATGACTAAAATGGCAAATACCACAAAACCAACCGTGTAATTACCACCGATAACAAATTCACCAAATGCCTCGATAACATTACCCGCTGCCGAGGTGCCGGTGTGACCTTCCATTAGTACAATACGGGTTGAAGCTACATTCAGAGCCAGACGAAGTAGCGTTGCGATTAAGAGAATACTTGGGAAAGCAGCAAAATGAAGCGGTTTCAGTACATAGATACTCGCTAACATTATCGTCAGCGACAAGGCGATATTAAAGCTAAAAAGTAAATCGAGCATGAATGCCGGCAAAGGTATGACAACCATTGCGAGCAGAGCAACCACCATGATAGGTGCTCCCAGATTACCGTTTATCATGGGTTTTAAACGGGCAAAAAGGTCATTATTTTCCATACAGTTTTAATCTCGTTTTAATTCATCTGGTATAGGCAGGTCCTCCGGGTTGATGTAGGGCTTATTGCCGCCACGGGTATTATAGCGACGCAACTGGAAGACAAACGCTAACACTTGGGCTACTGCAATATATAGACCAGATGGAATCTCTTCTCCGATTTCAGTACTAAAATAAACAGCACGAGTCAGTGGTGGAGCTGATAAAACAGGTACTTTATGGGCTTCGCCTATTTGACGAATTTGTTGTGCAATCAGGTCAGCACCTTTGGCAACAACTACCGGAGCTCCAGCGCCAGACTGATCATAACGAAGGGCTACAGCATAGTGAGTTGGGTTGGTAATAATGACGTCAGCTTGCGGTATATCTTGCATCATCCGACGTTGAGACATCTCTATTTGTAGGCGTCTGATCCTACCTTTAACTTCAGGATTACCATCCGTTTCTTTGCTTTCATCCTTGACTTCTTGCTTGGTCATTTTAAGTTGACGATTGTGATTCCAATGCTGAAATGGCACATCTATCAGGGCGATAAGAATCAGGCTACTTGAGATAGCTAAAAATACCCAAACAATTAAATAACCAAGATCAGCCATTGCAACATTGACCTCTTGTTTGCCAAGCGTCAATAATTGGTCACGTAGATTCCATAAAATTAATGCTGAAATAAGACCTATCAGCACAAATTTACCTAAGGCTTTGGCTAGTTCGATCAAACCTTGGGGGCCAAACACGCGCTTTAGCCCTTTTATGGGGTCCATTTTATCTAACTTAATGCCGAGTGCCTGAGTAGAAAAATTCCAGCCGCCAATACTTGCTGGTGCTATTAAAGCTGCCAATACGGTAATGGCTAGAAAGGTACCTAGATCTAAGGCGATGGTATCAAGTGAAAATAAGAAGTGATGTATTAGGGCAGATGGGTCGAATAATTCTTTGCGAGTGAAACTGAACGATTTAATCATGACTTCCGCAACACTACGGATGATTCTTTCACCGATAAATAGCATAGCAACGGCACTGGCAATTAATACTATGACGGTTGTGAACTCTTTTGAGCGTGGAACTTGGCCCTTTTCTCTTGCATCATTAAGACGCTTGGAGGAGGGCTGTTCCGTTTTTTCTGCACCTGATTCTTCAGCCATAAGGTCGTACCAATAAACGTACCATTTGCAACATGTAATCTGACATCTCAACAAGGTGAGCAGATACATTAGGTAGTGTGACGATCATAATAGCGAAACCACCAATAATGGTCATAGGAAAGCCGATAGAAAAAGGACTAATTTGTGGGGCTGCCCGAGATAATATGCCAAAAGCTAAGTTGACACAGATCAGCGAGCCTATTGCAGGTAACGCGATAATAACACCGGCAGCATACATCCAACTTGCTTGAGCAACAAAGTCATGAAAACTGGTGTGTGGTAAGCCAGTGGGTGAAATAGGCAATGTGACAAAACTTTCAGCTAATACCTGAATAAGAATTAAATGGCCATTTAAACTAAGGAAAACTAAGGTAACAAAAATCAAATAGAACTGACTGATAACTGGGACGGTTGTACCATTTTGAGGATCGATCATAGAGGCAAAACCAAGCCCCATTTGCATCGCTATAATTTGCCCGGCAATGATAAATGCATTAATTAATAATTGCAGCATTAGGCCCATACAGGCACCTATTAATATCTGCTGAGCAACGATCATTAAACCGGTGCCACTCAAGGGATCTGCCGCGGGTGGAAGATTTGGAATAGTAGGAATAATGACTAAACTAATAGCGATAGCTAACAGTAGTCGAGATCGAACATTGACAAAGTTACTGCTGAAAATAGGGGCTGCCATTAACATGGCTGTGATACGGAAAAAAGGCCACATGTAACTTCCAATTAAGCCGGTTATTTCAGCAGTGGAAAAGTCCATGATAATTAGCCGATTAGGAAAGGAATATCTTCAAAAATACGTTGCGCATAACCCGTAATTAAACTGAGCATCCACGGACCAGCCATCACTAAGACTAATATCGTAACCAGTAGTTTTGGTATAAAACTGAGGGTTTGTTCATTAATGGATGTTGCTGCTTGAAACATACTGACCAGTAGACCAACAAATAATGCTGGCAACAAGATGACAGCAATCAACAATGTGATTATATGTAACGTTTGTTGCATCACGGTGAGGACTGTTTCTGGTGTCATAACTAAATGTAGAAGCTCGACGCTAGGGTACCCATTAATAATGCCCAACCATCAATAAGTACGAATAACATCAATTTAAATGGCAGTGAAATCAGCATAGGGGATAACATCATCATACCCATTGCCATCAATACACTGGCTACAACTAAATCAATAATTAAGAATGGTATAAAAATCAAAAATCCGATTTGAAATGCTGTTTTTAGCTCACTGGTAACAAATGAAGGTAGTAATAAACTAAACGGCACATCTTGTGACGTTTCTAATTCAGCATGGCCAGCAATAGTTGAAAATAACTGTAAATCACTTTCCCTCGTTTGGGCTAGCATAAAGTGTTTAAAAGGATCTGATGCCTTTGTTAGAGCAGTTGTTACGTCCATTTCACCATCAAGATAAGGTTTGACACCATCTTGGTATGCGGTATCAAATACCGGATGCATAATAAAAAAAGTTAAGAATAAAGATAAGCCAATCAATACTTGATTTGACGGAGTCGATTGCACGCCCATGGCTTGTCTTAAAATGGATAATACGATGATGATACGAGTGAATGATGTCATCATGATTAACGCCGCAGGTAGCAACGTTAATACTGTCATTAACGCTAGAATTTGTAGCGTAACAGTATAATTTTGGCCGCCATCAGCACCAGTCGTTACGGTTAAAGCCGGTACGCCCGGTTCAGCATTGACCAGCGTCGGCAACAATGTGAGGCTCAATAATAAAATGAGTCGGATCATGATTGTCCTCGTTGCTGAAGGATTTGTTGTAAGCGTTCACCAAAAGAGGAACTATTTGTGTCTGCTTTGTTATCAACAAGCGGCGATTCTAATACATGCAGTGTTTGTATTTGATGTGCTGTGACACCCACTAAAATCTGCTGTTCACCAATTTGCAGTAACATGGCGCGTTCACGTGGACCTAAAGATAGTCCAGCAATAATTCGCATTTGACCGTTAGCGCTACTGGTAAAGCGATTAGTACGCCTTAGTAACCATGCTACAAAGGCTATACTGGCTAAAACTAATAATAATCCGAATAAGGTCTCAACTAATGTCGAAGTTGTGACAGGTGAAGATGACAAGGATTTGGCCGCATTTAGCGAGTCACTATTTTCGGCAGCTGTTACTAGCTGAGAGCACAGTGCCAATAATGAAAAAAGAATAAAACCACAATTATTTTTCATTAGCGTAATTTTTTAATACGTTCATCAGCACTGATTACATCGGTTAGACGAATACCGAACTTATCATTAACGACAACTACTTCACCATGGGCGATAAGGGTGTCATTGACTAATACATCCATAGGTTCACCAGCTAAGCGATCTAATTCAACTACTGAACCTTGGCTCAGTTGCAGCAAGTTACGGATATTGATTTTTGTTCTGCCTATTTCCATCGAAATGGTAACAGGAATATCTAACACCATATCCAAGTCCATATCTTTGAAATTTCGCGGTGCCGCATCATCATCCAGTTTAGTGACTGGAGCTGGATTTGCTTGAGGGGATGATTTCGCTTCTTCTTGAGCTTGTTCTTCAAGTGCTGCTGCCCAAGGATCGTCTTCAACCGTACCTTGTTCTTCTAAAGCAGCTGCCCATTCATCAGCGACAGCTTGATCTGTTGTATTATCTTCACTCATGATTTTTTACTCTTAAGTAACTTAAAGTTTGGCGTGGTATCTACCGGACGTTTGACTAGTTCGGTAATTTTCAAAGCAGTTTTATCGTTATGTTCACCAAATGTACATTTGAACATCGGGATTTTCTCGACTTTTGCTGTGACTGTTTCAGGCATCGTTATTGGAATGATGTCGCCTGCTTTTAGTTTTAAAACTTTACGTAAATTCATCTCAACCTGAGTCAGTTCAGCGCTTAGATTGACATCAGCCATCAGTATTTCTTCACGCATTGATTTACCCCAGCGGCCATCATCAGCGCTACGGTCACTTTGCAAACCAGTGTCGAGTAATTCTCGAATAGGCTCTAACATTGAATAGGGCAAAGTAATATGTAAATCACCGCCACCACCATCTAATTCAATATGAAACGTTGAAATGACAACGACTTCACTTGGGCTGACAATATTAGCAAATTGGGGGTTTACTTCATGACTGACGAACTTGTATTCGACCGGCATGACCGGCGACCAGGCTTCAGTTAAATCTTTAAAGCAGATTTGTAGCACCATATTGATCACGCGAAGTTCTGTAGCAGTAAATTCACGTCCTTCGATCCGTGCTTGGAAACGACCTTCACCACCAAAGTAATTATCAAGAATGCTGAACACAAGTTTTGGTTCAAACACAATCAAGCCGGTGCCACGAAGTGGGTTAAATGTAATTAAATTGAGGCTGGTTGGTACAAACAAAGTGTGCACATATTCTGAGAACTTCATTATTTGTATACCACTCACTGATATCTCAGCAGAGCGACGAAGCATATTAAATAAGCTAATTCTTAGATAACGGCCAAAGCGTTCATTGACCATTTCAAGTGTCGGCATGCGACCGCGAATAATACGATCTTCATTACCAAAGCTATACTGACGAACACCTTCTGGTTCCGCTTCATCTACATCGGTTTCAATATCACCGCCACCCATACCATTAAGTAGGGCATCGACTTCATCTTGAGAAAGTATATCGTGAACGGCCATAACTATTGCATCAAAAAGCTAGTGAAATAAACCGCTTCTAACTGACCATCAGTAGCCTGAGCTTTGAGAACCTCATTGGCCTTAGCTAATACTTTTTCTTGTAATGCTTTGGTGCCAACAGTGGAGAGTTCATCAAAGTTTTGATCAAATAAAAGGAGTAGGAGTTCGTTCTGTATGGCAGGTAGATTCAGTTCAAAGGCATTAATTACCGATTGATCACGCGCCATCACTTTTAATTTAACTTGTAAGTAACGAACAGCACCATTACTTTGCTTAGAGAAATTAACTATAAAAGGGGTATCAACACTAAAATAGATAGGTGCGGCTTTAGTTTTGACGGCTGTTTCTGCCGTTGTTTTTTCAGACGCAGTTTCATCGCTATCACCGCCCATTAGGAACATTGCTCCAACGCCAATAAGCGCCAAAACAAGTACAGCGATAATAATAATCAATAATTTTGAGTTGCCGCCAGATTTTTCAGCAACATCAATATCGTCTTTTGTTTCCGCCATTTAAATGGCCTCCGTTATTTGTGTTGATTATTAAGCAATATGTGTGCCGACTATTGTAAGATGAAACTGGTGAAATAAACGCCTTCGAGTTTATCGTTACCTGTTTCTTCTTTTAGCAGCGTTTTGATTGTTGTGAGTGCTTGATCTTGTATCGCACGTCTACCTTCAACGGTATTAACAGATTCTAGTGTTTGTAAAGTGAATAGTGTTAATAACGCATCTTGAAGCATCGGTAAGTTACGTTCGGCATCGTCGATGACAGATTGATCATAGGACATGATCGCAACTTTGACCTGAAGATAACGTGCAGTTTCATTGCTCTGACGAAGAAAGTTGATAGTAAATGGTTCAGTAAAAGCGTAATAAATAGGCTTTTGAGGTGACGTTTCCGCGTCAGCAGCCCAACTTGCTGATGAACTAAGCTGGATAAAAACTAAGCTTATTGATAGCAAAATAACTTTGATAAAGTACGCACGCGTCATTGCTTGATATACTCCTGATTGGATTTCAATACGGTAGAGATTTTCAAAGGTAAGATTATGACAAGCTTAGGCCTGTGATGAAAGTGATGTGAAAAAATTGATGAGAAAAAATTAAATGAAAAACCAACAAAAATCGACAAAAACATGGTGGGATAGCCTAGTAACCTTACCGCAATACTTAATTCCACATCATTTATTATCATTAGCGATGTATAAGCTCACTCGAAGTGAAATCACGTGGTTTAAAAATCTATTTATCCGTTTTATTGTTAAACAATATAAGGTTAATGTGGCAGAGGCGGCACAAACTGATTTAAACCTGTTTCCAAGTTTTAATGCTTTTTTTACCCGAGAATTAAAATCTGGAGCGCGATCTATAGCTGAAGGCCAACAGACGGTTGTGTCACCTGTCGATGGTGTAATCAGTCAGCTGGGTGCGATTGAGTCTGGTCAAATCGTCCAAGCAAAAGGGTTTAATTACAGTATTTTAAGCTTGTTGGCGGGTGATGTTGCGCTAGCAAATGAGTTTGAGCAGGGCCAGTTTGCAACTATTTATCTGTCGCCAAGAGATTATCATCGTATTCATATGCCATTGACAGGTAGATTGCGTCAAATGAGTTACATTCCTGGAAAATTATTTTCAGTCAGTCCTCGAACCGCTCGTACTGTACCTGATTTGTTTGCTCGTAATGAACGTGTGGTTACTGTTTTTGACACAGAACAAGGGCCATTAGTAGTGGTATTAGTCGGGGCAATTTTTGTGGGCAGTATGGAAACCGTTTGGGCCGGCCAAATAACACCACCGTATGGCAAACAAATACAGCATTGGACATATGATGACACCGCGGCGATTACTTTAAATAAAGGTGAGGAATTAGGTCGATTTAATATGGGATCTACAATAGTGATGTTGTTACCAAAACAATCTGAGCAATTTTTATCTCAGTGGTCGGCACAATCACCCATTCAATTAGGCCAAGCGATGACTTAATATTCATCAATAAATTGCATTGATACGGGACATGAATATGACTTTATTTTCAGCTAAGCCCGATAATATAGAGTTCGAACAAATACCACCGTGGCATGTATTGGGTGCTTTGGAAGTATTACAGGCACTAAACAGTCAAGACAGTGGATTGACTTCAGATGAGGCAAAGCGGCGCTTGGATATGCATGGTCCAAACGTATTGTCTGAGACAAAAACACGCAGTTCATGGCAGCGTTTCTTTGCGCAGTGTCACAATGTTTTGATTTACGTACTACTTACGGCCTCGTTAGTTACTGCACTATTGGGTCATTGGGTTGATACTGGAGTCATCATTGGCGTGGTTCTGGTTAATGCCATTATCGGGTTTGTCCAAGAAGGCAAAGCTGAGGATGCATTAAAAGCAATTAAGCAAATGTTGTCATCACAAGCCCTCGTCTTGCGTGATGGGAAACGTATTTCTGTTCCTGCTGAAGATTTAGTTGTCGGTGATGTTGTATTGTTACAGTCAGGCGATAAAGTGCCTGCTGATTTACGATTGATAAAAGTAAAGAACTTACAAATTCAAGAGGCTACATTGACTGGGGAGTCAGTCCCTGTCGAAAAAAGCAGCAATGCTGTCGCTGCTGATGCGGAGTTAGGTGATCGGATATCAATGGCCTTTTCCAGCACATTAGTCACATATGGACAAGGCTCAGGTGTTGTCGTGGCAACAGCAGGTGACACAGAAATTGGCCATATCAGCGCTATGTTATCGCAAGTTGAGATGTTGACAACGCCATTATTACGTCAAATGGCTGGGTTTGGACGTCAACTGACCAGCATCATTATTGTTATAGCTATAATCACTATGGCAATAGGGATAGTGCTTCATGGTTATGCCATTTCAGATATGTTTATTGCGGCGGTAGGATTGGCGGTAGCAGCTATACCGGAGGGTTTACCT
>JBFIJJ010000017.1:0-21450 GCA_041600795.1 Methylophagaceae bacterium
TCAATTGGATTATCTTTATGGACATAAACCGCTAACGCATCGATAGCCACACGAATTGGTGTTGCTTTATAGCCATATTTAGCTTCAAATGCTGCGTCTTCTTTGTCTTTCATTTTACGGCTCATAGGACCGAAGTTTGAAGTACCTTCTGTCAATGCAGGAGGAGCAGTAGAAGAACCCGCTGCTTGGATTTGAATGTTAACGTTTGGATATTCACGTTTGAACTCTTCAGCCCAAAGTGTCATCAAGTTAGCTAAAGTATCAGAACCAACGCTAGATAAGTTACCAGAAATACCACTTTGTTTTTGGTAATCAGGTAATGCAGCATCAACATCAGCAAATGTTGCTGCAGAGAATGCCATCGTTACTGCAGCACCTAAGATTGCAAGTTTTTTCTTGAACATTGTTGTCCAACTCCCAAGTTAATATAAATGTGTAATGAAATTACCCAGAGAAGTATCAGGCTTTAATGTGACAAGGATATGAAATAAATATGACAGTTATATTACAGTCACAAAAATACTAGCATTGCAGCTAACTATCGGGGTGATGTACCGCTCTTCTGCGAGGAAAACGGCAACAAAATTGCGAGCCAGAACCTAATTCACTTGTAATAATCAGTTCGGCATCGTGACGTTGTAATACATGTTTTACGATCGCCAATCCGAGACCTGTACCGCCAGTCTCTTTGGCTCGGCCACTATCCACTCGATAAAAACGTTCGGTTAAACGTTCAAGATGATGCTCAGCAATACCATCACCATCATCATTCACATCGATATAGGCAAAGTCTTCATCCACACGCCAACGAAGCGTAATCTTGCATTCTGGCGGCGTATATTTAACGGCATTGAAAACTAAATTTGAAATTGCGCTATGCAATTCATCTCGATCACCCAAGATCCAACGATCTGTTTTAATTTTCAGATTTATTTGTTGTTGTTGATAATGTGATAAGCGTTTTGCTTCTTGTACGATAGCTTCTAATAGTACTCGCACATTAACGGGTAAATGCCGCAGTGGTTTTTCTCCCGTTTCTAATTGCGATAAGGCAAGTAAATCGGTGATCATAACTTGCATCCGTTCTGACTGTTCTCGCATCACCGGCAAAGCACCTTGCCACAATTCCTGTGGACTGTCTTCAGTGAACGTACCTAAATAACCTCGTAATACCGTCAGCGGTGTGCGTAATTCATGTGATACATTTGCGACAAAATCACGCCGCATTTTTTGTAACTTAATGGTTGAGGTCATATCGCGTGCAATCAATAGGCGGCCCGTGCCCATATAATTGACAATTTTCATCTCAAGCTGGATTTTTGGGTTTAGCGGTGAGACCACAATCGCAACCTGACCAGCACCAACCGGAGCATCTAATAAGGTTTGAAAATTTGGATCACGAATTAGATTATTGAGTCGAACATTATTATCTCTTGGCCAATGAATACCTAATAATGCACGTGCAGCGGTATTAGCCCAATCAACTTCACCGTATTCACCTAACACAACAATACCATCAGGTAAGGCCGCTGTTGCAGCTTGAAAACGTTTAAGGTAGCCAGCTAGTTTCTTTTTTCGAGAACTATTCTGGTTACGCATCTGGTCAATTTGACGGCAGACATCATCAATAACACCATCTGCGCTTGGCGATACTGTTTTCTTTGGTTTATCTAACCAAAACCAAAGTTGATACCATGTCCGTTGCAACCATAAGGCATAGCCAAATGATGCAATGAACATAAACGTCATCATCTGTCCAAATAACAGTCCAACAAACCCAGCTAAACTAACAATAGTGAGCAGTCGCCAATAATCCCACTGCATCAATTAATCTTCAGCAAATCGATAACCAACACCACGTACCGTTTGCACAAGCCTATCGTGACCAGTTGGTTCGAGTGCTTTACGTAATCGACGAATATGAACATCGACCGTACGTTCTTCGATATAAACGGTGTCACCCCAAACCTGATCAAGCACCTGACCACGGCTATACGCTCTCTCTGGCGTTTTCATAAAGAAGTGCAATAAACGAAATTCAGTTGGACCTAAATCAATACGTTTACCATCGATAGTCACGCGATGACTTTGGGTATCTAATTCTAAACCTGCAAAGCTTAATTGCTGACCACTGCCAGTAGCAGAGTCATCTGGGCGGCACCGTCTCAGCAAGCCTTTGATTCTGGCAATTAGCTCTGGTGGTGAAAATGGCTTATTAACATAGTCATCAGCACCAACACTAAAACCTTTAACTAAATCTTCGCTTTCACCTTTGGCTGTTAACATAATGACGGGGATATCAGCGATATATTCGTTCGAACGTAAACGGCGAATAAATTCGATCCCATCAATGCCTGGCAACATCCAATCGAGTAAAATCAAGTCTGGTTTTGATTTTCCCAACCACTGCAAACCTTGTTCAGCATCAGCTACTGGTTCACACACAAAGCCGGCATGACGCAATGAAAAGCACAACATATCTCTAATTGCTGCATCATCTTCTACTACTAAAATCGTTGTCGCCACTGTTTCTCTTCCTGATCACTAGGATTAACTGGTTCATCTTACCCGTTAATTGTTACATTTTTGTAACAGCTAACGCTATATCAACCTACTCACATCGCAGCTTGAATACATTTTAAAATGCCATAATCCAACTGCCCATCCAGCTCATCATATATGGGTTTTAATCTACCTTTGCTGTCATCTTCCATTGATTCAATCAAAAAAACAACTTCGGCATAGAGTGCATCGTCAATATCAATAACCTCTCTGACATCAAGTAAACCAACCTCAATAGCTTGAGCCAAATGGGTATAAATGGTTGTGGTTTTAACATCACGCTGTTGCGCAATGTCTTCTATTGTTAGCTGTTGCTGATAGAGCATTAATGTTTCATTGACCGTATCACTTAAACGATTATTGAGTAACTCAGACTGAGGATAACGTTTTATTTCATCAATAAAACGTTGGCCATATCGATTCTGTTTTAATTGGCCAACACCTGAAACCTGAGCAAAATCAGCCAAGCTTATCGGCCGTTTTTTAAGCATATCAAACAAGCTATCATCACTAAAAATGACATAGGCAGGTACATCCATTTCGTCTGCCAAGGTTTTGCGTAGACTACGTAACGCTTCCCATAACGCCATATCTTGTGGTTTCACCCCGGTTTTTCCTGAGCGTTGTTTGCCCGACTTGATTGACTCTGATGTTACCGGCATCCTTAAAGCGATCGATTGCTCACCACGCAATAATGGACGACATTTCTCTGTCAAACATAAGGCACCATGACGCGACATATCAATATCAATATAGGCCAAAGCAATTAATTGTCGAAATACACTACGCCAGTGTATTACTGATAAATCTTTACCAATACCAAAGGTAGTGATCGCATCATGTCCATTTCGAGTAATGCGTTCATCTGCCTTGCCTTGCAACACATCAATCAAATAGTTAACACCAAACTGCTGGCCTGTTCTAAAAATACACGACAATGCTTTTTGTGCTGATTCGGTGCCATCCCATTGCTGTGGCGGTGACAAACAATTATCACAATTGCCACACGGCGGCGTATCGTGCTCATCAAAATAGGATAATAAGGTTTGACGTCGACAGGTAATAAGTTCACACAAACCCAACATAGACTCGAGTTTATGATGCTCAACCTGTTTATGCGTTTGATCTGCATTGGAGTTTTGAGTGAACTGCCTCAATGTAATCACATCTTGTAGGCCATAGGCCATCCAAGCATTAGCAGGCATACCATCACGGCCTGCTCGACCAGTTTCTTGATAATAGGCCTCAACACTTTTAGGTAAGTTCAAATGTGCGACAAAACGTACATCGGGTTTATCAATACCCATGCCAAAGGCAATAGTTGCCACAATAATAACGCTGTCTTCGCGTAAAAACCGTTGCTGATGTTGCTGACGTGTTTGTTGGCTTAAACCGGCATGATATGGCAAAGCAATTCGACCTTGCTCAGTTAACCATTGTGCAATTTCATCGACTTTATTGCGCGACAAACAATAGACTATACCGGCATCATTGGGGTGGTTGGCTTGTAAAAAAGACCATAAGCGCTGTTTGGGATTATTGCCCTCTGAGATGGCATAATGAATATTTGGCCGATCAAAACTGGTAATAAAATGTTGCGCTTGCTGTAACTCTAGTTGAGTTACAATTTCATCACGTGTTCGCCGATCGGCCGTTGCTGTTAATGCAATACGAGGAACCATTGGGAAACGTTGATGCAAAACTGAGAGTTTCTGATATTCCGGTCGAAAATCATGTCCCCACTGTGAGACACAATGTGCCTCATCAATAGCAAATAGGGCTATTTGGCATTGGTCTAGAAGTGCCAGCGTTGCATAAGATAATAGTCGTTCTGGGGCAACGTATAACAAATCGAGCTCATTATTAAGCAGTTTGTTTTGCACCGCCTGCGTCTCAGCAACACTCAAGCTTGAATTTAAAAAAGCGGCGTTAATACCAAGTTGAATCAACGCATCAACCTGATCTTGCATTAAGGCAATGAGTGGCGAGATGATGATGGCAGTACCAGCACGAACTAATGCTGGAATTTGATAACACAGTGATTTACCACCACCGGTAGGCATCAACACTAAGGCATCATTGCCCTCGACTATTTGCTCAATAATGGCTTGCTGATCATGTCTGAACTGGTCATAACCGAAGACTGATTTTAGAAGCTCATGAGCTATGTCCATCTGAGCATTCATAGAGGAATATTTTTAATGTGGTTGCTTAAGGCAAGTTTACCACGATGCTGATAGCTCAGCATCGTGGTAACCAACAAACCAAATAACGTTATGACCTTAAACCATGATGCCTTTGATCATATAAAAGATCGATGCAGCTAGAACTGCCGCAGCAGGAACTGTGATCAACCACGCGGTGACAATTTTCTTAATAGCATCACGTTTCACATATAAGGTTTTCTGATCTTTTTTCAGCTCTTTTTTAACTAACTTGATCGCATCATCTTCTTCGTCAATAGAACGATAAAGTGCTGTTATACGTTGATAATCTTCAACAGACTTATCTTGTTTCTTACGTAAATCATTAAGCTCTCGACGCAAGGCATGACGGCGTTTTTTCTCATCTTCCAGTTCTGCCAGATCTTGTTCAATTTCATGTTCAATTGATGCAGAGCTATCCAGCCACTCTCGTAAAAAGCCGACACCAAAGACACCACCAATTGCAATATGGGTCGAACTGACAGGCAAGCCCAATTGACTCGCAATGATGACCGTTATTGCCGCTGCCATTGCAACTGAAAATGCTCGCATTTGATCCAATTCAGTAATTTCGCTACCGACGGTTCTAATTAGACGCGGCCCATATAAAGCCAAACCAATAGCAATACCAAAAGCACCAACACCCATAACCCAGAAAGGAATACCGGCTTTGGCTGAAATACCACCTGTCATCACTGCATCATTGATCGCTGCTAATGGTCCAATCGCATTAGCAACGTCATTGGCACCATGAGCAAAACTTAATAAAGCCGCAGCGAAGATTAATGGAATAGTGAACAACAAATTAACGCCTTCACGCGTATTGTCTAGTTTAGCCAACTTGGCTTTGAGTGTTTGTTTCAGCAAGAAAAATACACCGATACCAACAATAAGCCCCAACACTGTTGCTGTTGTAAATGATGGTTTCTTAGTCACTTCAAATGTCAAAAAAGTGAGGTTATTGATGCCAGTAACAATCTGTGGCCAGATCGATTTAAAGCCTTTTAATACGATATAGGTCACAAATGCCCAAGCCATAATTGCCACGTAGAGTGGTACCCATCTATATGATGCCGAAATTTTGTCTTCTCGAAAGACGATGGTTTTTTTAATGGCAAATAGAAATGCCGCAGCAATTATTCCGCCTATAACCGGAGAAATCACCCAAGAGCTCGCTATTTTTGCCATGGTGGCCCAATTAACAATGCCAAACCCTGCTGAGGCTATACCAGCACCCATGACACCACCAACAATAGAATGGGTTGTTGAAACAGGTGCTTTCGCCATGGTGGCCACATTTAGCCATAATGCTGCGGCCAATAGCGCTGCCATCATTGCCCATAAAAAACTATCGGTATCTGCTCCAAAGCCATGGATATCAATGATGCCTTTTTTGATCGTTGATACCACATCACCACCAGCAATAAAGGCACCACCCGCTTCAAAAATCATGGCGATCATTATTGCACCGCCCATGGTCAATGCTTTCGAACCTACCGCTGGACCAACGTTATTAGCAACGTCATTGGCACCAATATTCATCGCCATATAACCACCAAACACAGCGGCAATAGCTAAAAAAAGGTTATTGGGAACGGAACCACTCGTTGCAAAACTATAAGCAAGGATCCCGACTAAAAAAAACAGGGCAAAGCCGATACGCGCCAAATCATTTTTGCTACGCTTTAGAGCCTGCTTTTCTAATTCATGTATTGTATTTATTTCCACCAGAAATCAACCTGTGTTTCAAAAGTCGGCTAATTATTACAATTTTGTGACATATTGACTAACTAATTCACTTTTTAAACTATCAGCTGTAACTATCAGTTGTTACTATTGTCTACTTATCACTTAACGATAGATGCCCTGTTACTGATGAAAAAAATTTTATTTTTAATGCTACTGCTTGTCTCAATGGCGGCCCATTCGCGCCCAGGTTTGCTTGATAGCCTCGGTTTCAATACTGATTCCGACACGCCACCACCTGTTGAACAAGTCTTTCAGTTTTCTGCAGAAATTAAAGATGACAACGCGCTGACAGCACAATGGCAAATTGCCGAGGGCAACTATCTTTATAAAAACAAGATCCGTTTTGAGCTAGCTGATAATGATGGCGTTTCTTTGCTACCGGTTTCATTGCCTGTTGGTGAAAACAAGATGGATGAAATCTTCGGACTGAGTGAAGTTTATACCCATGACACCTCTGTAACGCTTCCATTAAAACGTGATAACCCTAGCAGTCACTCAATCACACTTATAGCACATTACCAAGGCTGTTCAGAAACATTCCATATTTGTTATCCACCAACGCAAACAACACTAGAATTGTTACTGCCAGCTATTACTGATGGCAAGACTAACGCTGTCAGCACCGTAACTAAAAACGATGATGTCGCAAGCACATTTTCACAACAAGATCGGATAGCTAAAAGCCTGTCAGAAGATAGCTTACCCAAAATCTTATTTGGCTTTTTAGGTTTAGGCCTACTGCTCGCGTTTACTCCCTGCGTGTTTCCAATGATCCCAATCTTATCCAGCATTATTGTTGGTGAAGGTGAACGCATCACCACCCATCGTGCTTTTATATTATCGTTAAGTTATGTCCTAGCCATGTCAGTTACCTATACTGCAGCAGGAGTAGTAACGGGCTTAGTCGGTGAAAATTTACAAGCCATGTTTCAAAACCCATGGATCATTGGCAGTTTCAGTGGCTTATTTGTCATTTTGGCATTGTCTATGTTCGGCTTGTTCGAACTGCAATTACCCCATGCAGTACAACATCGCCTTCATCAAATCAGTCATAAACAACAAGGTGGCCACGTGCTTGGGGCTGCGACCATGGGCTTGTTGTCTGGCTTGATTGTTGGTCCTTGTTTGGCACCACCATTAGCTGGTGCACTTATCTTTATTGGTCAACAAGGCGATCCTGTTTTAGGCGGTATGGCATTGTTTGCTTTAAGTATGGGCATGGGATTACCACTCTTAATAATTGGTACATCCGCTGGTAGTTTATTACCCAAAGCAGGTGACTGGATGATCACGATAAAAGCTGTATTTGGTGTATTGATGCTGGCTTTGGCAATCTGGATGTTAGATCGAATTTTGCCTATGTGGATCATCATGCTACTGTCGGGCTCACTTATCATTGGCATTGCCATTTTCTTAGGCGCGCTTAACCCGCTTCATATTGACTCCAGTGGTTGGGAAAAATGCTGGAAGAGTATCGGCTTCATTTTATTGATTTATGGCTCCTTACTGATTATTGGTTCTGCCAGCGGCAGTCATAATCTCTGGCAACCGCTTGATGCACTTAGTTTACAATCAGCAAGTGCTGATAAAACACAATCAAATATACGATTTAAGCAAGTCTCTGATTTGGCAGAGCTAAGTCAAGCCCTAAGCAACACCAATACCGTCTCAATGCTCGATCTTTATGCCGACTGGTGTGTTGAATGTAAACGTATGGAAGCGACAACATTCAAAGATCCGCAGCTTATTGCAGCCTTGTCGAACATAACCGCATTGCAAGTTGATATGACTGAGAATAACGTTAAGCACACAGAGCTACTCAAACATTTTGGTTTATTCGGCCCACCAACCTTATTGTTTTTTGATAAAGATGGTCATGAATATAGTCACCATCGCCTTGTTGGTGCGGTCAGTGCTGATGAACTTATTGAACATATTGCCAATCTCCCGCCTTCAGCACAATAATCTTCAGAACTGTCCAGTTCGACGAATTTAGCTTCAAAAAACCGCATTTTCTGTTAAAAAACTGGACAATAATTAACCGCTCGTGCAAAATTCGCCCCATATCAATGTTGATTTAGGCGCGATCATTCCAATGGCAAAAATTTTAGTGCTGCACGGCCCCAACTTAAATCTTTTAGGTAGTAGAGAGCCAGAGCATTACGGTTCGGAGACTTTGGCAAGCATTGCACAACGCTTGCAACAACAGGCAAAGACCCAAAATATTGAGTTGGAAAGTTTTCAGTCCAATGCAGAACATGAGCTGATCAACACTATTCACAATGCTCGTATCGACACCGATTTCATCATCATCAATCCAGCCGCATTTACTCATACCAGTGTAGCGCTACGTGATGCTTTATCGGCCGTTGAAATTCCATTCATCGAAGTGCATCTGTCAAACGTGCACGCACGCGAAACATTTCGCCATCACTCTTTCTTATCGGATATAGCCATTGGCGTTATCTGTGGTTTGGGTGCACAAGGTTATGAGCTTGCCCTACAAGCTGCTATCTCACATATCAATAAAAACAAATAATTAAAGGTTATCTCATGGATATTCGTAAAATTAAAAAGCTGATCGATCTCATTCAAGAATCGGATGTTGCAGAAATCGAAATTCACGAAGGTGAAGAATCAGTTCGTATCAGTCGTGCCAGTTCTGCTGCACCAGTCATGATGCATGCACCAGCGCCAATTAGTGCTCCCGCTCCTGTGGCGGCACCAGCTGTTGAAGCACCAGCTCCAGCTGCAGCGGCTCCAAATACTGCAAATGCGGTAAAATCACCAATGGTAGGAACCTTCTATCGTTCATCTTCGCCTGAAGCGCCTTCATTTATCGAAGTCGGCCAAACAGTTGCTGCCGGTGATGTCATTTGTATCATTGAAGCAATGAAAATGTTTAACCAAATTGAAGCAGATCGTAGTGGTGTAGTTAAAGCGATTCTCGTTGAGAATGGTCAACCCGTTGAGTATGACGAACCTTTAGTGATTATTGAATAATAACCATTAATACTTTCGGTGTATCAAAAGCCTCAAACAACGGATTACAAATATCATGATTGAAAAAATAGTCATTGCTAATCGCGGTGAAATTGCACTTCGAATCCTTCGAGCCTGTAAAGAATTAGGTATTAAAACTGTCGCGGTTCACTCAGATGTAGATCGTGACTTAAAGCACGTTCTGCTTGCAGATGAAACCGTATGTATTGGTCCTGCGGCCTCAACTGATAGTTATTTGAATGTACCTGCGTTGATCAGTGCTGCAGAAATTACTGATGCCTCTGCCATTCACCCTGGTTATGGCTTTTTATCAGAAAATGCTGATTTTGCTGAACGTGTTGAAAAAAGTGGCTTTATCTTTATCGGGCCTAAGGCAGAAACAATTCGTTTAATGGGCGATAAGGTCTCTGCTATTGCCGCGATGAAAGCGGCTGGTGTGCCATGTGTGCCAGGTTCAGATGGCCCACTTGGCGATGATGATGCAACTAATTTACGTCTAGCTCGTGAAATTGGTTATCCAATTATTATTAAAGCATCAGGTGGTGGCGGTGGTCGTGGTATGCGTGAAGTGCATAGTGAAGCACATTTACTCAATGCCATCGCTATGACACGTGCCGAAGCCAAAGCTGCCTTTGCTAATGATATGGTTTACATGGAGAAATTCCTTGAAAACCCGCGTCATATTGAATTCCAAGTATTAGCCGATCAACATGGCAATGCGATCCATTTAGGTGAACGTGATTGTTCGATGCAACGCCGTCATCAAAAAGTATTAGAAGAAGCACCTGCCCCTGGTATTACACCTGAATTGCGTGCCCGTATGGGTAAAATCTGTGCCGATGCCTGTATTCGTATTGGCTATCGTGGTGCAGGTACATTTGAATTTTTATACCAAGATGGTGAATTCTATTTCATTGAAATGAATACACGAATTCAAGTTGAACACCCTGTTACAGAACGTGTTACTGACACCGACCTAGTGGCAGAACAAATTCGCATTGCATCTGGCTTGCCATTATCGTTAACACAAGATGACATCGTAATCCGTGGTCATGCTATTGAGTGTCGTATTAATGCTGAAGACGCTAAAACCTTTATGCCTAGTCCGGGCTTAGTCACACATTATCATGCACCTGGTGGCGCTGGTATCCGTATGGATTCGCATATTTACAGTGGCTATCGTGTACCGCCTAATTATGATTCTTTAATTGGTAAATTGATTGTCTACGGCAAAACCCGTGAATCAGCTATTGCTCGAATGAGAACGGCTTTACATGAAATTGGTATTGAAGGTATCAAAACCAATGTCGCCCTTCAACAAAGTATTATGGATGATACCCATTTTCAAGATGGTGGTACTAATATCCACTATCTTGAAAAGAAACTTGGGCTATAACGCCCACCATGGCTTGGATTCAATTTATATTCAACAGCACACCTGACGCTGCAGATCACCTATCAGATCTGCTGTCAGAGTGTGGTGCAGATGCGATCACATTTCAAGATAATCAAGATCAACCTATCTACGAGCCAGAACTGGGCACCACGCCATTATGGTCATCGACCGATGTGGTGGCCTTATTTGATGCTGAAACCGATCCTGATTCAGTTATCAGATTATTGACTAGTTTATTGGCTCCCACGGCTTTACCACGCTATCGTGTTGAAGCGGTTGAGGATAAAGATTGGGTGAGAGAATGGATGGATAATTACCATCCTATTAATTTTGGTGATCGTTTGTGGATATGTCCAAGTTGGCAAACGCCACCTGACAAAAACGCTGTCAATATCATGTTAGATCCTGGCCTAGCTTTTGGTACAGGCACACATCCTACCACCGCATTATGTCTTAACTGGCTCGACCAAGCTGATGTCAAAGATAAATATGTCATTGATTATGGCTGCGGTAGTGGCATTTTAGCGATCGCAGCAGCATTGCTTGGTGCTAAAAAAGTAATTGGCGTCGATACTGATCCGCAAGCGCTGGAAGCAACGCAGGCTAACGCTGCACGAAATGGTGTCGAAATTGACACGTATTTCCCCGATGAATGCCCAGATCTAGCTTGCGATTTATTGCTAGCAAATATCTTGGCTGGGCCGTTACAGTCTTTGGCACCTCGTTTAGCAGAGCTGACAAAAGCAGGTGCGCCGATCGTCCTATCCGGTATTTTGGATGTACAAGCAGAGATGGTCAGCCAAAGTTACCAGCCCTGGTTTGATATGGAACAACCTGTACAAAAAGAAGAATGGATCCGCTTAACAGGTCTGAAACATGACTAAATCTGTGTTTAACATCGGGCCATATCAGCTGCCAAATAATTTATTTTTAGCGCCTATGGCAGGTGTTACCGATCGTCCTTTTCGCCAATTATGCCGTCGTTTAGGTGCGGGCATGGCGGTATCTGAGATGATCACAGCCAATAAAATGTTATGGGCAAGCAAAAAATCATTATTACGTGCTAATCATGAGGGTGAACCCGAACCGCGCAGTGTGCAAATTGCAGGCACGGATCCTTATATGATGGCTGAAGCAGCCCAACATAATGTTGAGCAAGGTGCCCACATTATTGATATCAATATGGGGTGCCCCGCAAAAAAAGTCTGTAATGTGATGGCGGGTTCAGCCTTATTGCAAAATGAGAAACTGGTAGCTCAAATTCTAGAGTCTGTTGTTAATGCCGTTGATGTACCTGTTACCTTAAAAATTCGCACTGGTTGGGATCCGCAAAATCGCAATGGTGTAAACATTGCTCGGATAGCGGAAAGCAGTGGCATTCAAGCACTAGCCGTTCATGGACGCACACGTGCTGATGCATACAAAGGTGAAGCCGAATTTGACACAATTGCTGAAATTAAATCTGCCATAGCCATACCCGTCATAGCCAATGGTGATATCACAACACCTGAAAAAGCCAAACACATACTTGAGTATACACAGGCTGATGGCATCATGATTGGTAGAGCTGCACAAGGAAATCCTTGGATTTTCAAACAAATTCAACATTATCTGGACTATAATCAATTCCTAGCTCCACCTTCTTTGAGTGAAGTAAGACATACTCTGATTGAACATCTCAATACGTTGTATGCTTTCTATGGTGAATACACGGGTGTCCGTATGGCGAGAAAACATATTGCTTGGTACAGTAAAGGCTTACGAAATGGCAATCCGTTTCGTCAACAAATGAATACCTTTGAAACAGCGCAACAACAACTCGATTTTACTGAACAATTTTTTGCTCAACTGCAACAACAGGACACGTTAGCAGCATGAGTCATCCTCAAGACCAACAAACAGCAGCCTGCTTTGACCTTGCAGTTGAAGCTGAACGCACCCATGCGCCACTCAGCGAATGTGTTGAGGTTGCATTAAAAACCTATTTCAAACACCTTGATGGCCATAGTGCTGCCAATCTTTATGAAATGCTGTTGAGTGAAGTTGAAGCCCCCTTGCTTCGTGCAACACTTGAACATACTCAAGGTAATCAAAGTCGTGCCGCTGAGATTCTAGGTCTCAATCGTGGCACCTTACGAAAAAAATTAAAAGCTTACGGCTTATAAGCCAGATACTAATTTAGATCAGGAAACATTCATGAACAAAGTCCAACGCGCCTTACTTAGCGTCTCAGATAAGACCGGTGTATTAGAACTCGCACAACAATTGACTCGCCTTGGCGTTGAATTACTGTCAACTGGTGGTACTGCAAAGTTATTACAAGAAGCTGGTTTGCCAGTAAAAGAAGTATCAGAGCATACTGGCTTTCCAGAGATGATGGATGGCCGAATTAAAACGCTACATCCGAAAATTCATGGTGGATTATTAGGTCGTCGTGGTACTGATGAAGCCATTATGGCACAACATGATATTGCACCAATCGATCTCGTTGTCGTTAACTTATATCCATTTGAAGCAACCATCGCGCGTGATGATTGTACCTTAGCCATGGCCATTGAAAACATTGATATTGGTGGCCCGACAATGCTTCGTGCTGCCGCTAAAAATCATGCTTCCGTAACCGTATTAATTGATCCTGCTGACTACGCGCGTGTGATTGAGCAAATTGAAGAAAATGGTGGTGTTGATGATGCCACTCGTTTTGATTTAGCGATTAAAACATTTGAGCATACCGCTCATTATGATGGTGCTATTTCAAACTATTTCGGCACCTTAACTGAAGGTGAACAAAAAGTTAACTTCCCACGTACCTTCAATACACAATTCCATAAAGCACAAGAAATGCGTTATGGCGAAAACCCTCATCAGAAAGCGGCTTTTTACACTGAAAAAGCACCAGAATCAGGTACGATTGGTGCGGCAGTCCAACTACAAGGTAAAGAGCTTTCATACAATAATATTGCTGATACCGATGCCGCTTTGGAATGTGTTAAAGCCTTCCCTGAGTCACCAGCCTGTGTGATTGTTAAACACGCCAACCCATGTGGTGTCGCAACTGCTGATGACTTATTAACAGCCTATGATTTGGCTTATCACACAGATACTACTTCTGCATTTGGCGGTATTATTGCCTTTAATCGCGAATTAGATGCTGAAACCGCACAAGCAATTGTTGATCGTCAATTTGTTGAAGTCATTATTGCTCCAGCTATCAGTGATGAAGCAATGGACGTGGTTAGTACTAAAAAGAATGTTCGTCTACTTTGCTGTGGTGCATTCCCTGAACAACAAGCTGAAGGTTTAGACTATAAACGCGTGACTGGCGGTTTATTGGTACAAGATCGCGACACAGCTTTGGTGACACAAGATGAATTAAAAGTCGTGACTAAAAAAGCACCGACACCAGAGCAAATGTCTGATCTTTTATTTGCATGGCGTGTTGCTAAATTTGTTAAATCCAATGCTATTGTCTATGTTAAGAATCAACAAACTGTCGGCATTGGTGCAGGCCAAATGAGTCGGGTTGTAAGTAGTCGTATTGCCGGTATCAAAGCTAATGATGCAGGTTTAACAGTACCAGGTGCAGTTATGGCATCCGATGCTTTTTTCCCATTCCGTGATGGCTTGGACGCTGCAGCTGAAGCAGGCATTAGTGCCGTTATTCAACCTGGCGGTTCAATGCGTGATGATGAAGTTATTGCCGCAGCAGATGAACATGGTATTGCAATGGTATTCACTGGCATGCGTCATTTTAGGCACTAGTCACTATGGTTAACTTAACTAGATGGATCTAATCGAAGTTACAAAATTATTTAATGCTCACAATCGCTCCAGGATTGAGCGATTGGTTGAGTTAGCACCACCAGCGCATCAAACTTTTTTACAACTCCTACCGCTAATTTTTCAATCTAATGATCCCGCTTTACCATGCTATGTTGAAGGCGCACCATTTGGCATCGTTGACTATCAGCCTAGCGATAAGCTATTAGCCCTAGCCAAGAGCAACCATCCCACTCTTTCTTATTCAAAACATGCTTTTAGGCAATATCCAATTCAAGGTCTATACCTAATCAATGATGTTGGCACATTACATTATTCCGATGATCCTCATTTTGATTTATGGCTAGTCTATTCTTCACTGAATACTGATGAAAAAACGCAATTACTCAAAACCAAGCTACACGATGTCATTAATTTAGCCAAATCACTCGGTATCACGCTTAATGCTCGCTTACTCAACGATACCGCTATCAAAGAACACAAAATAGAAGCGGATGATCTTGATAGATTCTATTGTAGCGGTCTAGTTTTGGCTGGTTGTATTCCACTATGGTGGTTGATAAGCCCAGAACAAGAGCAAGATTATCAACAGCATGCCCAACATTTAACGACATCTTCACCTCACGAACTGAGCCTACTAGATTTTGGTCCCATTGGGGATCGTTCGGCATCAGTGCTTGTTGATACGGCTATTAAAGCGAGTTTAAATACCCTCAAGTATGGATTACCGTGTTATCTCGAGTTATTTTTTCAGCAAACCTTACTCGAACATCTAAGCGACAATTTATGGCTATCACCTCGCTATAAACAAGCTGTATATAGTCAGGAAACTAATACTTTTTTCTGTGAACCTTACATATTGAAATATGAACTTGTCTCAGAAAAAATCTCATCTGAATTGATGCCTTATCTCAAACGTGCCCTCTATCTATTAGCCAATGAACGCTTATCGACGAATGTTAAATCGCCCCGCTTTCCTTGGCGACGAGACAGCATGTCTGATCTTGTTCGTGAATGGCAATGGAATAATCATGATTTGGTTGAATTAGATCAGCGTAATCAAGCGCAAATCCGTCTTCGTTTAGATGAATTTAAACTTACTAAAAGACTGACACAACAACTCAACAGTACAATTAGTGAATTAATTAAAAGCGCGGCTCCAGATGCGTCAAAAAAGTTTGGGCTGTTACAAAAGACATATCAAGATCTGTTCGATAGTCCTCCTGATGTTATTCCATGTTTACCTGAAGCACTGATACCCGAAGTTTCTGAAGATATATTATTTGTCGAATTTGACCCCGCAACGAGACAATGGACTATCAACGAGACTGAGCGAACAGCACTAAAAAAGGGCGATCGATTTTCACCATTACATAGTAGCGCTTCGTTATTACTTAGCCTTGCATGGGCCATTATTAATGGCGCACTGTCCAAATATACTCGTGTTAAATTAATTTCAAATAATAGTGATGTGTCGACAGCTACGCTTTACAGCTTGGTTGAACAGCTAATCAAATCACCGTTGCTAAGCGAGTCACCATCAGATGAACGTTTAATTTGGCTACTATTTGCCAATACTGAAGTCACCCCCAAAGAAGCCTATAAGCAGCAAGACATAAAACTATCACTACGTCTTCGCGATCCGTTAAATTATGGTTATCATCGTCGAAATATGGTCTTATGCTTAGAAGCTATCACTCGTTCAAGTGATAATCGTTGGCACTACTTCCATAACGATAGTATCAATGCGGTGGGTGAGACCTTGGCCAGTTTTGTGCGCTGGCAAACACCTAATACTCAAGAAACGTATATCGACTGTTGGTGCCCAACCCCGTCTTTTGCTACCAGTATCAAAAAACGTATAACGACGCTGTGTCAGCACCTATCGGAGCACGTTCAGCATGCAACAGAAAATGGAATCTACATTCTCGAGGTAGGTGACCGATTATGCCGAATCCAATGGCAACATCAACATGTAGATACCAGTCTTTATGCCCGTCGTTATGATCTCGATACCATATTATCTCTGGCCAGAAGTGAATTTTATGCCACCCATATTGATGAGAATTTAGATAATGAAGGTCTCTATCGACTATTACTAAAAGAACAAGATAAGCAGCAAATACGCGTGTTTCTTGATCCACAAAAATCACATATTGATGTGTATATTGTTGATGAGCTTGGTCACCTTGACAGACAACAACACTCAACATTAAAAGAAAGTACTTTACTGACTAATTTGAATCAATTTCTGTCAGCCATACCCGCTGCTCAAAATCATGATAAACCGCATTTTTATAAATTACATAATATCTACGGTGCATGGTCTATCAAAGCATTATCTCTATCCGCACCTGATAGCCACGATAGTTATCTTCCCGTTCAAGTTAACATGGAACAGGTAAAAACAGACTCTCCATGCACGATAAAATGTGGACCAAAACAGTTTAGTGGTAAAGCCAACGACACAGCATTATTTAATCAAGTATCGCAATTTATGCTCAGTTTACGTAAATCATCAAGTTCTTTTTCACTCTATATTACTGAACTTACATTTGAGCAAACCACCCCAATAACAACTACTCACGATCATCTTATTTTCAAACAGCATCTGGAAAACTTACTTAACGATCGTTAAATCCTTTCGCTTTGGCCTCCGCTCTTTTATTATGTAATGTTTTAAATCAAAAGAGACCTGACCTATCATGATTAATGTCGGCATTGTAGGCGCTACAGGCTATACCGGAGTAGAGTTATTACGTCTGCTTGCGACTCACCCTGAAGTGACATTAAAAATCATCACATCTCGTGCAGAAGCTGGTATGGCTGTCTCTGATATGTTCCCCAATCTTCGTGGCTTTGTTGATCTGTGCTTTAGTGAGCCCGATGTTGATCAACTTGCGAGTTGTGATGTGGTGTTTTTTGCGACACCGCATTGTGTCGCGATGGCGATGGTGCCCGAATTAATCAAGCGTGGAACTCGTGTCATTGATTTATCCGCCGACTTCAGACTTAAAGATGCTAGACAATGGGAGCATTGGTACAACATGCCTCATAGCTGTCCTGAACTACTGGATCTTGCAGTCTATGGTCTGCCTGAAGTCAATCGTGAATACATAAAAGCGGCACAATTAATTGCGGTTCCTGGTTGCTACCCTACTGCAACCCAACTCGGTTTTCTTCCCTTATTAGAAAATGATGTGGTTGATCCATTGCACCTGATTGCTGATGCAAAATCAGGTGTCAGCGGCGCGGGTAGAAAAGCCACTCTTGGCGGTTTACTTTCTGAATCGTCTGAAAATATGAAAGCCTATGCTGTTGCTGGTCATCGTCATTTACCCGAAATAGAGCAAGGCTTATCACTTGCTTACGGCAAGGCTGTGGGTCTAACTTTTGTGCCCCATCTAACGCCAATGATTCGCGGTATACATGCCACCTTATATGGCAGACTTACTAAAGACTGTGATCTGCAAGCATTATATGAACAGCGTTATGCCAATGAACCATTTGTTGATGTGATGCCGCTTGGCTCTCACCCTGAAACACGTAGTGTTCGTGGTGCTAATACCTGTCGGATTGCAATTCATCAACCGCAAGATAGTGATACCGTTGTGGTGTTATCAGTGATTGATAATTTAGTGAAAGGTGCCTCTGGCCAAGCGATTCAGAATATGAACATCATGTTTGGTTTCGATGAAGCATTAGCCATCAACACTATTGCAGCGTTACCATAAATGTCATCACTGGCAAAACACGTTATTTATCAACCCAAACCATATCGAAGTCTGATTATTGTTACGGTTGCCGTCTTACTCACTGCAGTGTTGCTTTGGTTTTATTTAACGCAGTCAAATGAGTCGCTGCTTATAGAGTTGTCACAGCTAAAACAGCAGCAACAGCAGCTATCGAATCAAAATGAACAATTGCAACAACAGCTTAAATCAGTACAGCATGAACTTGAAGATAAAAATCAGTTTATCGCCATTCAACAAGAAACAGATAAACAATTACAACATCGACTTGATGAGCTACAAAACAAAGTAGTTCATCTCAACAAAGAATTGATGTTTTATCAAACTATCACACAAGGCAACACCTCAAGTAAATTACAGATTCGAGAGCTAGAACTCAATGCAATCCTCACTGAACAGCCTGAAAACATTAGCTATCGTGTCGTTATCACTCAAGGTCAAAGAATTACCAAACCACTTACTGGCATCGTCAATTTAACCTTAAACTATGACGGGGATAAACACCAAACAGTCAGCGAACATCAGCTTAACTTGCGTCATGTGCAAGTGCTTGAAGGTACGTTAAAATTAGCTGACAACATTACGCCCAAAAGCATCACCGTCACACTAAAACAAAACAAAAAAATCACCTTATCACAAACCTTTGATTGGCAAATTGCTAACCAAAACTAACGTAGAGGCTCATTATGTTTAACAAAGGCAAAAACAAAGCTAAATCTATTCGAATTGATACTTTAATTGGACAATACACTCACATTAAAGGCGATATCAGCTTTAGCGGTGGTTTACGCGTCGATGGTAATGTTGTTGGCAATGTTAATGCCATGGGCGACAGTGAATCGGTTCTTACTTTAAGTGATTTAGGTTCTATTGAAGGCGAGATTAGGGTGCCAAACCTAGTCATAAACGGCACGATTACTGGTAACGTATATGTAACTGAACATGTTGAACTAGCTCCCAAAGCCAAGATTCAAGGTAATGTCTATTATCGTATGCTAGAAATGGTGATGGGTGCGGAAGTTAATGGACAATTAATCCGAATCACACAAGAAAACGAAAACGTGCTCGATCTTGGTCATGAAGTGGTAGAAGACCGCGACACATTTCACTTAGAACAAAAGTCTAATCTTGACTAATTTACTTGGTTTTTACATACTAGGCACATATCTATAAATTTTTGGAGTCAATCATGAGCACTGCAATGGCGAATACGGTAGAAGAAATGCCGAGTCCCGTTAATTTTACTGATGCTGCTGCTAATAAAGTTAGTGAGCTCATTAAAGAAGAAGGCAACGATGAATTAAAACTACGTGTTTTTATTACTGGTGGTGGATGTTCGGGCTTTCAATACGGTTTTACGTTTGAAGAAGAAATCAGCGAAGGCGACACTCAAGTTGAAAAAGCGGGTGTTACATTGCTAATCGATCCAACTAGCTATCAATATTTAGTCGGTGCTGAAATTGATTACACTGATGGTGTCGAAGGTTCTCAGTTTGTTATTCGGAACCCTAATGCAACCACAACCTGTGGCTGCGGTTCATCATTTTCAGCATAATTATTTACCAATACAAAAACTAGAAAATATTTTATCTAGCAAGTCTTCGTTAGTAAATGTTCCAGTAATTTCGCCAAGCGCATTTTGTGCTTGGCGGAGTTCTTCTGCAAGCAATTCTCCCGCCCCCATTCCAGCAAGGCAGTCATATCCCATCTGGATAGCTACTCGAGCACGTTCCAAGGCATCTAGATGGCGTCTACGGGCGATAAACACACCTTCATCTTGAGGGTGATAACCAACAGAGTCACACAAATGTTTCTCAAGCAGTTCCATACCTTCGCCAGTTTTAGCCGACAAGTAAATAACGGTATGATCACCTTCTAATGACAATTTTGCTGGTTTGTTATTTTTATCAATTTTATTGTGAACAATCGTAAGAGGTATATGTGTTGGTAGCTCTGAACAAATTTGTTCGTCTTTAGCTGTCATACCTTGGCCATCATCAATGATCAATAAAATATGATCGGCTTGTGCTAATTCGTTTTGAGTTCGGCGTATGCCTTCTTGTTCAACCACATCAGTTGCATCGTGTAGACCGGCAGTATCAGATATGCGTAGCGGTAAACCACCAAGATGAATTTGTTCACGTAAAATATCACGCGTCGTGCCAGCAATATCAGTCACAATTGCAGCATCATGTCCGGCTAATTGATTGTGTAAGCTTGATTTACCAGCATTAGGTTGGCCGGCCAGTACAACACTCATGCCCTCACGCAATAATCGGCCTTGTTGGGCGCTACTTGTTATTCCTGCGACCGTTTTTAGTAAGGCCAGTAACTGATCGCCGACAGCAGCTTCCGCAAGAAAGTCTATTTCTTCATCGCTAAAATCAATAGCCGCCTCTACAAACATTCGTAGTTCTGTCAGTTGCAATAATAGCTGATTGATACGTTCTGAAAATACGCCTTGGAGTGAGCGCATTGCACTACGGGCAGCTTGTTCGGTTGAACTGTCAATAAGATCGGCAACCGCTTCAGCTTGGGCTAAATCCATTTTACCATTGAGAAATGCACGTTCTGAGAACTCACCAGGACGAGCCATACGAGCACCCAATGCTATGGCGCGTTGGCAAAGACGATCCAATACTAAAGGACTACCATGTCCTTGCAGTTCAATGACATCTTCGCCAGTAAATGACGCTGGATTAGGGAAATAGATAACAACACCGCTATCAATAATTTCTCCATCTTCATCTCTGAAATGGCTGAATTTTGCATAACGCGGTTGAGCTAATTTGCCACATATCGTAGTTGCAATATTGACGCTGGTATCGCCAGATAATCTGACAACACCAACACCGCCTCGTCCCGGCGCAGTAGCAATCGCAACTATCGTTTCCATTCGGAGTGTACTTTAGAGTGCGCCTAACTTACGGGTAATATTCCATTGCTGTGCAATTGAAAGTGCGTTATTCACCACCCAGTACAACACTAAACCTGATGGGAAGAA
>JBFIJJ010000018.1:0-21400 GCA_041600795.1 Methylophagaceae bacterium
AACAGGCCACGAATGGGGATTAATACCGGTAGAAAGATCTAACCATTGCGTTGGCTTAATCGCATAACGTTGGCTTGCAGCCAATAGGTTGCCGCCATGTTCAAGCATAAATCAACCCGAAAAAGATAAATAGAACGACCAGCCAGAGTATGAGGCTACGACGTACTAGCTGTAATGCTCGTTCAATATCCTGTGCTTCAGGTTCGAAACCACAACCCAAGATGATTCGTTGGTGCCAGTGTTGATGATATTGTGAAGGTCCACCTAAAGTAATATTAAGCGCGCCGGCACCTGCCGCCATGACCGGGCCAGCATTAGGGCTATCCCAGTGTCGAGCTTGTTGCCACCAACATTTGATGGCGTGAGTGCTATGACCTAAAAGAGCATAGGACAAGGCGGTAAGACGTGCCGGAATATAATTAAGCATGTCGTCTAATCTTGCCGCAACACGACCGAAATAAAGATAATGATCTGTTCGGTACCCCCACATGGCATCTAAGGTATTACTGAGCCGATAGCAAATGACTGCTGGTGCGCCACCAATTAAAAACCAGAATAAAGCGGCAAATACACTATCGCTGCCATTTTCTAAAATAGATTCAATGGTGGCACGCGGAATATTGAGCGTTGCTGGATCACGGCTGACAATACGACTGGTGAGATAACGGGCCTGTTGATGATTACCTGACTGTAAAGCGTGTGCAATCGGACGAGTGTGCTCATGTAAGCTTTTGTGGCCGATGCACAGGGTTAATACAACAATACTAAAGACAATGTTAATGTGATCAATACTGGCTATGGTGGCAGTGAGTACCGTGAGAGGCAGCAATAAAATAATAACAGCCAAACCACCTAGGATAAGTTGCTGGTGGGCTGATGATATGTGTTTAGGATATAAATATGCTTCAAGCTTGTGGGCTAAAAAGCCAAAACCGACCAATGGGTGATAACGTTTAGGTTCACCCAAATACCAATCCAGTAACAGGGCAGATAAAACAATGAATAGTGTTGTCATGCTGATTGGGTATTCCCCCAAATATTGTCATAGATGACTTCATTTATTGAGACACCTTGTCGCCAGTTTTCGAGCTCTAACATCGGAGCAGAATAAAATTCTTTAACATGACCTAAACAAATAATAGCAACGGGACTGGCATCAGTTGGCATATTTAATAGCTTGGCCAGCTGTTGTGGATCAAACAATGAAACCCAGCCCATGCCTAAACCTTCAGCTCGTGCTGCCAGCCACATATTCTGGATTGCACAGGAGACTGAAGCGAGATCCATTTCAGGCATGGTTCGACGACCAAAAATATGTGATTCACGCGCTGACATTAAGCTAAAGACAAGGAGTTCACCACAGTCGGCAATGCCTTCCACCTTGAGTTGCATAAAATCATGTTCACGTTCGCCCAAGGCTTGGGCTGTGGTCAGACGTTCTTGTTCAACTAAAGCATGAATCGCTTGACGTGTTGCGTGTTGCGTTATTCGAATAATACGCCAAGGCTGCATTAATCCAACGCTAGGCGCTTGATGAGCGGCGGCGATGAGCCGCTGTAATATTTCGTTAGCGACAGGATCAGGTAAAAAATGACGCATATCTCTGCGTTCATTAATTACCCGATAAACAGCAGCACGATCTGAATCGTTAAACGCATGCTTAGTCATTGAATGCTAGTTATGTGTCAGTAAAAATGTATTTAATTTTGATGTTGTTTAACGGGACTTTTCAGCATCACTACATATAAATGCAAGGCAATGGTTAGGCCAATATAAAAAGCCATACTGGTTACTTGCTGTGGGAAATACATAGCAAAGCGATGACCAAATTCTAATAATGTTGGTTCTGGGTAGCGACCAGATAGAAAGTAAAAGCCACCACTTGAGATAACTTGGCTTGCGACTGAGCCAAAAACAAGACTAATTGATAAAGGTAATAAGGTTGACCAGCTTAATTGGTAGCGTTTGGCATACCAACGCCCTGCAAAGAAAAGCGCTCCGTAAGCGGGCAATAACAAGACATAGGCTGGCGATACACAGAAACTACTCACACCTTCCCAGTTGATGGCTATGTAATCTAATAATGCTGCTTCAGCAATAAAAAGTGTGAAGATGTGTTTACCAGCAAGATAAAAGCCGGCAATAAAGAAAATGGCCCATGATGCACTAGGCAAATAATTAATAGTAGAAAAGTGATGACCACGTGTCAGGATCATTAAAGTGACAAGTAGTACGGTTAAAATAATTTGGTTTCGTTGTGATAAAACAAACATAGAACTAATATCTCCAGCGTGCCGACCCGCGCGCAATTGAGTAAAAAAACATAACGGACGTTATGCCATGAAATATTAGGCCGGTATCCGGACTTGTGATGTTGCACATCACTTACCGTTGCGGGGGCAGTGTTGGATTAGTCGTTGATCGTATGACGCACCAGCTTCCCGTTTACTCATTAACATTTGTATTAATGACACCTAATATGGCTGTGCATAATAAGTTTCAATCATAGAAACTGTCAATCATCTTCTCAGTAAGTTGTTGATTTATTGCTCATATTTAACTACTTTAGTTCGATATCAATTTTGATAAAGTTGACTAAACTGCTCAGCATTACTATGATGCGCGGCTACTTAAGGTGCTCTTACCTAAAATTTGAGTTAAACGGGAAGTTGGTGCAAAACCAACACTGCCCCCGCAACGGTAAGCGTTGATAACAAACTGGTGACCACTGCGATGTAATCGTGGGAAGGTGGTTTGAAATGATGAAAGTCACAACGTGAGTCCGGAGACCGGCCTGAAGTATCATCGCAACCTTTTGGGTTGTGTTTATCTTTAAAACTGGATCGCGGGTGAGCGTATCCTCTGGAGAACAACATGCAACAATCACACGGGCATTCCGCCCTACATACTTCGACACGCCTATTATTATCAACCCTTATTCTGGCAACATTAGCCATGTCAGTCCAAGCAGACGAAACATTGGATACGCTGACTGTCACGGCTAATCGAATGGCTTCCGTTAATACGTTAGCCCCAACAACGGTCATTACACATGCTGATATTGAACGTTTACAAATTACTGATTTAACAACCTTGTTATCTCATCAGCCTGGCATTGATGTATCAATGAGTGGTGGTTTGGGCAAAGCAGCTAGTATTTTTATGCGAGGCACCAATTCAGATCATGTCTTAATATTGGTTGATGGTGTTAAATGGCATTCTGCTACAGCGGGTACACCTGCGATTCAAGATTTTCCCGTTGAGCAAATTGAACGGATTGAAATCGTTCGTGGTCCTCGTTCCGGTTTGTATGGTTCAGAAGCACTTGGAGGTGTTATTCAGATCTTTACTCGCAAGGGTAAACAAGGACTAAAGCCGTATGCCAAATTAGCCTATGGCACACACAATAGTAAACAAGCTGCGGTAGGTGTTAGCGGCGGCGATGAACAAACACAGTTCAATTTGAGTTTTAATCATCAGTCAACTGATGGCATCAATTCACGTGCAAATACAAATCCTGATAATGATGGTTATCGCAATAATAGTATTTCAGCAAAAATAGATCATGAAATGAATGATAAGCTCAGTATTGGCGCTCATTTTCTTAGAAGTGAAGGCTTCAACCAATATGATGGCAGTAGTGTCATTTCATCTAATGATAGTGAATCTGTACAGCAAGTTATGGGTGTCAATTCCACTATTAATGTAAACCAATTATGGACAATGTCATGGGCGTTGAGTGAATCACGAGATCAGTACCACGATTTTGTTAATGGACTTGCTAACGGTACATTTAATACGCGCTATCGCTTTGCCAATGTAACGAATACGTTGAATATTAGCCAAAATCATACTGTTAATATCGGCCTAGATTATGATATTGATCATGTCGATAGCACGGTAAATTATGCTGAGCAATCACGAGATAACAAGGCTGTTTACATTAGCTGGCAGGCCAATGTAGACAAACATAGCTGGTTATTGAGTGCCAGACATGATGATAATCAAGCCTTTGGTGGCTATAACACCGGTACGGCTGAATGGGGATATTGGCTGCAAGAGGGTTTACAGATCAGTGCCAATGTTGGAACAGCCTTTAAAGCGCCTTCTTTTAATGAGCTGTACTACCCTGGTTTTGGTGTGGCTACGTTACAGCCCGAAGAATCAACGAATTATGGCCTAGGTTTAACAGGAGATAGCAGTGGTATTAGTTGGGGAATTAATGCTTATCGCAACCGAATCACTAACTTAATTGCTGGTTTCCCTCCTGAAAATGTTGATCAGGCATCAATTAAAGGTGTTGAGTTTAACTTGGCAACGACATTAGTCGGATGGGATGTATCATTTGATGCGTCTTTTTTGAAACCTGAAAATAAAGAGACAGGCAAGATACTTCCACGCCGAGCCAAGCGTTTAGCTAATCTTCATATCGATCGACAATGGGGTACATGGTCTACCGGTGCTAGCTGGAAGTTGAGAGATCATAGTTTTGATGATGTTGCCAATACGACACGTTTAGGTGGGTTTGGATTATTGGATCTGCGCGTTGCTTATCAGTTGGACACGGATTGGAAGTTACAAGCTAGTGTTAATAATGTGTTTGATAAACAATATCAAACGGCTAAAGACTTTTTTGGTAATAACTATAACAGTCTGGATCGTATAGCGATGTTGACTATTTCTTACCAACCCTAATTTTGCTGGCGTTAGACCGGGATGTTCTTGGTCTAACGCCAATTTGATAGCTAATATTATTTACAGCATGCCGCCGTGAAATAATAAACGTGGTGGATAAGATTCATACTGCTTTATCCGGCTGAGACTGGCATAAGGCACGTCAAGCCGAAATAGGTTACTGCTTGGAAAACCTAACACATGACTTAGGATGGTTCTAATGACGCCACCATGGGTGACCAATAAGCAATGTTGGATCTGATCATGGTGCAGTGATATTAATAATGACCGCCATGCAGTGATAACACGTAACTCAAAATCCTGATAACGTTCACCATCTGGTGGTGTTTGTGATGTTGGGTTTTGCATAAATTGGATTAGCTGTTCAGTGTCATCACCATCATAAAGATCAGAAAATAATTGGCCATCCCACTGACCAAAATCTAATTCTTGAAATGCGTTATTGATTAATAAGGGCAACTGAAATTGCTGTGCTATTTCTTCAGCAAAAGCTAGGCAGCGTTGCATAGGTGAACTGACGATTTTATCCCAAGGCAAATCTTTTTCAGTAAGCGTTGAACGCAATTGTTGCCAGCCTAAGTCACTGAGTGGCTCATCCGTTTGCCCTAATAGTTTTGTTCCGCCGGCGACATCGCCATGCCGAAGTAAATCAATGGTAATTTCTTTCATATATTTAGTGATAACAACCAGCCTCGTTAAGCTCCGACAATGTCCGCATTTATTTATCAGCATGTATTTTTACACATGTTAATGGTCACATATTAGCAATATAAAAAAATGCAAACTAAAGTGATTTTGACATAAGTGGAGAGTGATAATTAGGTGATGCAAATAAAAACACTGGTAACCACTCATTAAACTACCTTAAAATTCTAAACTTTACTTTCATAATCAAAGCAACTAGATCAAATATGACTCAACACTATAAAGATAAAGGTTTTGCGACACGAGCGGTGAGAGCAGGACAACAGCGTACCAATGAGCAGGAACATGCTGAGCCTATCTTTCTTACTTCAAGCTATGTTTTTGATAGTGCAGAGCAAGCTGCAGCCCGATTTTCGGGTGAGGAAGCTGGTAATATTTATTCGCGTTTTACCAACCCAACGGTTCGTACTTTTGAACAACGCTTAGCGGCACTCGAATGTGCTGAATCAGCCGTTGCTACATCTTCTGGCATGTCAGCCATTTTATCGACATTTATGGCCTTATTAGCCGCGGGCGATCATATTGTATGTTCACGCAGTGTCTTTGGTACAACACGAGTATTGATAGACAAATACTTGGTGAAATTTGGTCTGGAAGTTGATTATGTATCATTGACTGATCTTAGTGATTGGCAACGCGCTATTAAGCCAAACACAAAAGCATTATTTTTAGAAACACCATCAAATCCACTTAATGAAGTGGCTGACTTGGCTGCATTATCTGCACTTGCAAAAGCGCATGATGCATTGTTGATCGTTGATAATTGTTTCTGCACACCAGCATTGCAACAACCTTTATTATTGGGTGCTGATATCGTCATTCATTCAGCAACCAAATACATTGATGGACAAGGTCGTTGTGTTGGTGGCGCTGTTGTTGGCGATAGTAAGCGTGTTGGTGAAGAGGTATATGGTTTCTTAAGAACTGCTGGACCAACAATGAGCCCGTTCAACGCTTGGACGTTTTTGAAAGGTCTTGAAACTTTAGATTTACGCATGAAAGCACATTCGGCATCTGCATTGGCTATAGCTGAATGGTTAGAGCAGCAACCGCAAATAGCTAAGGTCTTTTATGCGGGACTGCCTAGCCACCCACAACATGACTTGGCCAAACGTCAACAGTCAGCATTTGGCGGTATTATTGCCTTTGAAGTAAAAGGTGGTAAGGCTGGAGCTTGGAAACTGATTAATTCAACGCAGTGGTTATCAATTACTGGAAATTTAGGTGATGCTAAGACCACGATTACCCATCCTGCAACGACTACACATGGTCGATTAACTGACGAAGCTCGAGCTGAATCTGGAATTAGTGAAGGCTTGATTAGATTATCTGTTGGCCTAGAGGATGTTGACGATATTAAAGCAGATTTACAACACGGTTTAGATCTTCTTTAGCCTATCAAAATAGACAAACACACTCCTCATGGGTTTTGTGCCGTTTTAAGAACGGCACAAAACCTGCATAAACCACCACAACTTAATACGATAACGTCATAAAACCGTCTATATTTTCAGTCGGTTAGCGCGTGATGTTAATAAAAACAATAGGTTATGGTTTATGTTGCCGATTAAAAAATCTGTCTTGTTCTTAGTGCTATTGGCATTGCTATTGCCTATTCGGCAGGTTTTCGCCACGTCTGAAGTTGTGAGTGATGTTCGGATTATCATTGATGTCTCCGGCAGTATGAAAAAAAATGACCCGAATAATCTACGTTCGCCCGCTGTTCGGATGTTAGTTGGCTTATTACCTGAAGGTGAAAAGGCAGGGGTCTGGACCTTTGCCAAGTACGTCAATATGTTAGTGCCATACCGTGAAGTCAATGATGCTTGGCGGATGGAAGCTGAAAAACAATCGGATAAAATCCATTCTTATGGTTTATTTACTAATATTGAACAAGTCCTTAATAAAGCAACAATAGATATCAAAAAGGCCGATCCACACTACCGTCGTAGTGTCATTTTGTTATCTGATGGTCTCGTTGATATATCAACGGATGATAAGGTTTCGCAAGCATCGCGAAAACGTATTTTAGAGTCACTTGTCCCTAGATTGAAAAAGGCACATATTGCTGTGCATACCATTGCTTTAGCAGATACATCTGATCATGAGTTACTACGCTCAATTGCTTTAGCAACGGATGGTTGGTATGAACAGGTTGATAGTGCTGAACAATTACAACGCGTGTTTTTACATTTATTTGAAAAGGCAGCTCAGCGAGATACTGTGCCATTAACAGATAATCATTTTAAAATAGATAGCAGTATCAACGAAATGACCTTATTGGTGTTTCGCACATCATCAAAACCAACAGAATTATTACTTCCTGATCAATCACGTCTCACTCAAATTAAATCAACGAGTGGTGTGCGTTGGCATAGTGAAGGCAGTTATGACTTGATCACTATAGATAAACCTATGGCAGGTGCTTGGTATATTGATGCCGATCTTGATCCAGATAATCGGGTTATGGTGATTACCGATCTCAAATTGCAAACTACCGATTTGCCCAACAATATTTTGATCGGAGAGTCATTTGATCTTAATGCAAGTCTTACCGAAAAAAATAAAATCATTGAAAGACAAGATTTTTTGAAATTAGTTGATGCAAACATGCGTGAAGAGTCAGAAATTGCAGATCCAATTGATAGCGATCTCAATTCAACTCAAATTAAAGGGATCTATCGTAGTCATGTTGGAGAATCATTCCAACCGGGTCGTAATGATGTCGTTATAACAATGACTAGCCCAACATTTGAACGTCAACGTCGCCAGAGTATTAACGTGGTTGCAACGCCATTCAAAATAAATGTTGAACAACTTAAAGATACAGCGACACGTAGTCATCGTATTACCTTGATACCTGATACAGAGCTTATTAAATCAGACAATTTATCGATTGCAGCCATGTTAACGGCAAGTGATGGCAGTGAGTGGTCATATGATGTTATGAAGCAAGATAACAACGAATGGCAACTTACTTTGGCTGATTTACAAGTTGGAGAAGACTATTCGGTAGCACTGCAAATACGAGGAGAAACACTCAAAGGTCGCAGTTTATTCTTGCAACCAGACCCAATCAAATTAATTGAAGAGCCTGAAATGGCTATACCTGAGCAAGAACAACACGAAGAGTCTAGCTCATCCGAAGTTAATGAAAATGTAGAACAAGCACAGCAACAAGAACAAGTTGAGCCAGATACAACCGAACCTCAACCAGAAATCGTTGATGAAATGGCGACCAGTGTTGAAATGCTTCTACCAACTCCTGACGCTGAGCCTGAATTGATGACCGAACAACAAACTGATGATGGCAGTGCAATGTCACCAACACGCAAGCTTGTAATAGGTAATGTTTTGATAGTGTTGTTTATCGCTATAAGTTTCGTTATGTGGCGGCGTCAACGCACGTTAAATAGTATTAATCCTGGGGATAATTTATAGATGGATATGACAGACCCAATCCTACAAATGCTGGCCTATGAGTTGGCAGCACTATTTGCGCTGTTAAGCTTATGGTTGATTTGGCGTGCTATTAAGACCAATAAAAGTATACGTCGTGATGCAGATAATGCTGTTAAGAAACTTAAACGTCGTAAAGAGCTACGTTTAGAAAGTTTATCAACACTGCTCGCCGACAAATATGGCTTATCTGATGCGGCCCTAACGCAATCGGTACAGACGTTACAAGAGCATGAACAACAGGTTTATAAAACGTTATTGTCAGTCTATGTTCAACAGGATTCAGCCAAATTAACAGCGTTTCCCGAACAGCTTGAACAAGCGGTTAATGCAGCGCTTGAATTATTACCTGTAGGTCATGATAAACAGCAGACTTCGCAACAACATGATGAAGTTAGCGAGCTCAAGCAACAAGTAGCAGAAACATCACTTAAGTTGGCCGAATTAACGGCTCAATTTCAATCGTTGAATTCAGGTTCTACCCAAACCACAGAGAAAGACATTGATGAAGTAGATGATATTTTTGCTGATGAGGATGATGACTTTATTGATTTGGGAACTGATGATCAAGCAAGTAATGCCATGTTCGATGACACGAGTGATCACGTTAGTGATGAAGTGATGACGTCTTCCGATGATGAACAAGCAGCTAGCGAAACCGACGAAAATGAAACTGTACTTGATGACGTTGAGGCGACAGATGATCAAGAACTTGTAAGTGATGCTGGAGAATTAGATCAAATAGAACCACAAGAAGACATAATTTCAGCTGAGGATGTCGAATCTTTATTAGAAGGACTAGACATTGATATTGCAAATAATGCAGTTGAATCTGATCAGGAAGTTATCACTGATGGTATAGATTTATCCGCGACAGATGAGGATGAATCCGAAGTAAAAAAGACTGAAGCTGAATTAGTGGATGTTTCCGCTGATTCAGCAGAAACAGAAACCAGACAAGATAATAATGAATCAGAAGCGGTAGATGCAGACGATATTGATTCCCTGTTAGCCTCAGTTGATGCAGCAGCGGAAGAGTCTGTTCCTGAACCAGAAATTGAAGTCGAGCCTGAGCCTGAACCAGAAGCTGTAGATGCAGACGATATTGATTCCCTGTTAGCCTCAGTTGATGCAGCAGCGGAAGAATCTGTTCCTGAAACAGAAATTGAAGCCGAACCTGAATCAGAAGCGGTAGATGCAGACGATATCGATTCACTGTTGGCATCAGTTGATGTTCCAGCAGAAGAATATGCTCCTGAAACAGAAATTGAAGCTGAGCCTGAACCAGAAGCGGTAGATGCAGATGATATTGATTCACTGTTGGCGTCAGTTGATGTTCCAGCAGAAGAGTATGCTCCTGAAACAGAAATTGAAGCCGAACCTGAATCAGAAGCGGTAGATGCAGACGATATCGATTCACTATTAGCATCCGTTGATGCAGCAGTGGAAGAGTCTGTTTCAGAACCAGAAATTGAAGCCGAGCCTGAATCAGAAGCTGTAGATGCAGATGATATTGATTCCCTGTTAGCCTCAGTTGATGTGCCAGCAGAAGAACCTGAACCAGAACTCGAAGCTGAACTTGAGTCTGAACTTGAGTCTGAACTTGGATCAGATACTGTTGATACAGAAACAGAAGAGCCTGAACAAGAGGCTGAGTCGAAAACAGATACGCTAGATCCCGATGATATTGATGCATTATTGTCTTCGCTTGACGGTGAAGATAGATCAAATGAAGAGCAAGAAGTCATTGATTCGAATCGTGTAAGTAACATAATGGCTGATTATGTAAATTCAAATTGGGTGAACTCCGTACCCGATATTTATGGTAAGTCGACAAGTTTAGAATCAGAACCTGAAGCAGAGCTAGAACCTGAAGCAGAGTCAGAACCTGAAGCAGAGTCAGAACCTGAAGCAGAGCCAGAACCTGAAGTAGAGTTAGAACCTGAAGCAGAGTCAGAGCCTGAAACAGAGTCAGAGCCTGAAATAGAAATAGAATCAGAAGTTGAAGAAAATAATTTTTTATCAGAAGAGCAACAATTAGCGACAAAAATGATGGCTTTGGATTCAAGCTCTCTAGATGAAATTGATATTGAATCATCAGATAACTCGGAGCAATCGGCAAGAGTCTTAAACCAAACCGATCTTGAAAAAAACAATTACAACTCAGAAATTGAGGAGTTAAGGGCAAAGGTACGGGCAAGAACAGAACAATTAAAACGTCAACCTGAAAGTGAATTGGAACCAGATCAGCAAACAGAATCTCCAGAAGTCATACCTGATGTTATTGAAGATCTAGGCTATGACGTTGAATTGGATTTAGAAGCAGGATCAGAGTTACCGTTAGAATCAAAAACAGAGTTAGAACGTGAAATAGAGCCAGAATCTGAAGTAGGGTCAGAACCTGAAGCAGAGCCAGAACCTGAAGCAGAGCCAGAACCTGAAGCAGAGCCAGAACCTGAAGCAGAGTTAGAACCTGAAGCAGAGTTAGAACCTGAAACCGAAACTGAAACTGAAATAAAACCTGAAGCAGAACTTCAACAAACTGTATCGGAACAATTGATCCATGAATTAAATGAGCTTAATACTGAAGCTGAAGACTATTCTCCTTTGCCTAATAAGGAGGAACTTGAATCATTATTAGCTGATGTGTGGAATTTAGAAGCGCAACTTGATGATTCAGAAGATCAAGAATGGCAAGAAAGTACAGATGAGGAAGACACTTTTGTAGAGCCAGAGCCAGAGCCAGAGCCAGAGCCAGAGCCAGAGCCAGAGCCAGAGCCAGAGCCAGAGCCAGAGCCAGAGCCAGAGCCAGAGCCAGAGCCAGAGCCAGAGTTTGTTGATAGTGACGATGCCATAACAGGCATGGTGACCGAGCTAACTGAAGAGCCTTTGCCTAGTGAAGAACAAGTTGATTCAATGTTGTCTGAAATTCGGTCATTGGAACAGGATGAGATCCTTGCAAATGAACACGTTGAGGAACCTGATATCCCTCGGTCAACCAAAGATGAGTTACAGGCAATATTGTCGAGTATTCCTTCTTTCTCGGAGATGAATAAGAAGAAATAATTAATGAGACTTGAAAGATAGTGCTAACTGAAAAGATGCTGATTTGATAAACTTTGTCGCACTTTCAATTAGGTAAAACTATGACAGACAAAATTCATCAAGTTGCGATTATCGGCGGTGGTGTGTGTGGAACAGCACTATTTTATATGTTATCTGAATATACGGATATTGATGATATTGTACTATTAGAAAAGTATGATGCCGTCGCAAAAGTTAATTCTCACGGCCGTAATAACAGTCAAACCTTACATTGTGGTGATATTGAAACTAACTATAGTTTAGACAAAGCCAGCAAAGTCAAAGCATCAGCAGAAATGGTGGTGAATTACACCGAGACCTTGGCTAACCGCGATCAGGTTATTTTCAAATATCCTAAAATGGTCCTTGGTATCGGTGACAACGAATGTGCACAGTTAAGGCAACGATTTGAACTTTTCCGTGAACGTTTTAGTTCAATGCAATTATTGGAAAAAGACGAAATAGCTAAAATCGAACCGAATATCATCATGAACAATGGTGTACAAAGGCCGGAACCGTGTGTTGCACTTGCTGTATTAGATGACTATAGCGCGGTGGATTTTAATAAATTGGCTGAATCTTTTGTTTCAGAAGCCAGCAAACATACAGAAAAGAATTTAGAGATTAAATTTAATCACCATGTTGAAGATATCACCGAAAAAGACGGTGTATTTTTAATTCAAACACAAGACAAGTTGATTAAGGCAAAATCTATTGTTGTTTCAGCGGGTGGTCATAGTTTATTGCTGGCACAACAAATGGGCTATGGACTAGAGTTTTCATGCCTACCCGTTGCAGGCAGTTTTTATTTCACACCAGAAGTCTTAAACGGTAAAGTCTATACCGTTCAGAATGATAAATTACCTTTTGCTGCGGTGCATGGCGATCCCGATGTTCTGACACCCGGTAAAACGCGTTTTGGACCCACAGCTTTGATGTTGCCGTTATTAGAGCGATATAACCTGAGTACTTTTACCGAATTTCTAAGGGTGTTGAGACTTGATTTTAAAGTACTTAGCGTGTTTTGGGATTTGATGAAAGTTAGCGATATTCGCAATTATATTTTCAAAAATTTCTTATTCGAAGTACCTGGGCTGCGTGAGCGTTTATTTTTGAAAGATGCTAGAAAAATTGTACCGTCATTACAGTTGAGCGATATTAGTTTTGCTAAAGGTTTTGGTGGAGTCAGGCCTCAACTAATCGATAAAAAACAAGCCAAGTTAATGTTGGGTGAAGCCAAAATCAATCCCGGAACAGGCATCATCTTTAATATGACACCATCACCCGGGGCAACAAGCTGTCTGGAAAATGCTGAAATGGATATGCGCCTTATTGCTGGTTTTTTAAATAAAACGATAGATGAAGATAAGGTACAGCAAATATTACATAAGTAATTTGGCTTAGCTCTTGCTACTTTGAATTGAATAACTATCTAGTTCGCTATGACACACTTAGTTGATGTTCTAAGTTGTTGTAGCAACTAGACAGAGTGGCTTAATAAGAGGAATGCACAATGGCGCTTGACCATGATGCAGCAGATACACAACACGGAAAAGCGATGAAAAATCGGCAAATATTTACATTCTTTATTGAAGATATGATGTTTGGGCTTGATCTAGAAAATGTATTGAAGTTGGGTCAGAATACTCATGAAATACAACGTTTACCTATAGAAGAGCGTGGTTTTTGTGGTGTCGTTAAATTTCAAGGCACTTTAGTTCCCGTTTTGGATTATGCGCATCGTATCGGTATGCCATCCGGCATGGATAGTAAATCTGCTTTATTAGACGAGTTCACCGCTCGTGAGCAAGATCATCTTGAGTGGTTTAATGAACTAGAAAGTTGTCTAAAATCTGATAAAGTTTTCACCAAACCACTTAGTTCAGATGAGTGTGATTATGGTAAGTGGTACAACGCATTTGATAGCCGTGATCAAGAGTTAAAAGACTTGGTGGCGCAATTTGATCAGCCGCATCGTCAAATTCATGATTTAGCCGAAACATTATTGGCGTTGCGAGATGAGGGTAAACAGAAAGAAGCACTTGATCTGTTTCACTATCAAATGGCAAGTGCTCTTGAGCGATTAGATGTTTTATTTAGCCGAGCCAGAGAGCAAATTCAAACTGGAATGCGTCCGATATTGCTTTATATAACGCGCGATGGCAAAACGCCTTGTTATGCGCTATTGATAGATGAAACTAACGATGTCATTACGTATAAACAAAATGATTTCCAATCGAGTAAAAACGGTCCACTTGCTTCAATTAAACAAATAGAAAATGTGCTTGAAGGTATTTTTACACAAGATAATTTACCGGATTGCCTTTATTTTGATATCACTAAATTAACTGATATTGACCAGTTAATGGCAAAAGTCAGCTAACACTAGGCCGCACTAACATATTCTATGTAGCACATCATTTTATTGGTAATATTCTCAAATTAAATTAGGTATTACTAACAATATGGCATTAACTTCTTCCCCCTATATCACTGCTCAAGGCATGACCCAACTCAATAAGGAACTCACCGATTTGTGGGATCGTCGTCGAGAAGTGGTTAAAGCATTATCGGCCGCGGCTGCTGAAGGGGATCGTAGTGAAAATGCCGAATATATCTATCGTAAAAAAGAATTGCGAGGTTTAGATCGTAGGATACGCTATCTCCAAAAACGAATGCCGGATCTCAAGGTAGTAAGAGAAATCCCTGACAATACCGACAAAATATTCTTTGCTGCGTGGGTAAGCTTGGAAAATGAGCAAGGTGATGAAGTGGAATACCGCATTGTTGGCCCTGATGAAATCGACCATGCCAAAGGCAATATCAGTTTAGATTCACCTTTGGCTCAAGCTTTATTGGGCAAAGAAGTTGATGATGATGTGACAATTCGGGTGCAAGATGGCGTAAAAAACTATGTTGTTATTGCAATTCGTTATCAGTAGCCGGTTTGATTCTTAAAATTCTGCCGTTATCTGTTGCAATATAAAGCCAACCCTCAGGGCTTTCAACCACATTACGTATTCTTGCATTAAGCGATTGTAAGTAGCGTTGTTCGTCAATTGCCTGATTATTTTGATCCAAGATAATACGATTAAGGTGTTGCAGGTTTAATGCTCCCGCTAATAAATTACCTTTCCAGTTTAGAAAGGCCTTCCCGGAATATTGAATAATACTGCTCGGCGCTATTGATGGAATATAGACTTTGATTGGTTGTTCCATACCTTGTTGATGGGTGCCTTTGCCAACAGGAAGAGGAGACCAATATTCTTTGCCATATGAAATCACTGGCCAGCCATAGTTTTTTCCTGCTTCAATTAAATTGATTTCATCGCCACCACGAGGTCCATGTTCGATTTCCCAAAGTTGATGGGTGTCATGGTTGAAAAATAAGCCTTGGGGATTACGGTGTCCATAACTCCAAATCTCAGGTAAAACATCTTTGTTACCAACAAAAGGATTGTCTGTTGGCACCGAACCATCGAGATTTAGCCTAAGTATTGAGCCTGCATGGGTGAGTAGATCTTGAGCATTGGAACGAAGACCACGTTCACCGACAGACATAAAAATATGGCCATTATTATCAAACGTAAGTCGTCCGCCATAATGTACTTTGTTCTTGGTTCTTGATCGTGTCACTAAAAGATCTTGCCAATTAACCAAGTTGAAATTATCGAGTTTTGCTCGTGCCAATGTTGTTGCACCTTGTCCAGCAACATCTTTGTTGTAGGAAAAGTATATCCATGACCCATCGGTGTAACCAGGTGCTAGGGCAACATCAAACAAACCACCTTGACCTTCTACTTTAATCTCAGGCAATCCAGAGATAACAGTCAGTTTGCCTGTGGAAAGATTAAGGTGGTTTAGTTCACCTTGGCGTTGGCTGATCAGTAAATTACCGTCAGGCAATACTGTCATGCCCCAAGGTACACTTAGGCCAGAGGCAAGTGTGTCAATTTGAAACTCGTCGCTATAGGCAAGCGTAGTGAAAAATAACATTAAAACAATAACGAAATGTTTCATAACTATTGCCTCGTTTGTGATTAAATCTTATGAACTACACGATAACATCGAACAACCAGGACGGTTTCGAGCCCAATCTGGTCGTTTAGCTGCAAACTCTTCCTTCTCAGCTTGTTCATCATAAGGGTGACGAAGTAACTCAAGTAATTCATTGACCATAGTAAAGTCATTTTGTTCAGCTTTATCAATAGCCAATTGAGCTAAATAATTTCGTAAGACGTATTTGGGATTAACCGAATTCATGTGTTGTTTTCGATCGTGATCTGAGGTTTTATCTTGCTGTACGCGTAGTTGATAACGGCGTATCCAGGCACAAATCTGTTGTTTATCATCTTTAGTTAAAGCATCAGGCGCATAATAAGCATCGTGCAGCGTATCGAGTAATTCTTGATCAGTTTGCTCACTATGTTCACAGCAAATATCAGCTAACTTACGATAAAAAATCGTCATATCTGTTTCTGCTAATAGTAATACTGATTGTAAGTCACGATTAAGATCATGATCGTCATCAGTGTAGTGTTTTAAGCCAAGCTTTTTGGCACGCATCGCCTGCCATTTTTGCTGATAACTGCTGGCATAGTCATTCAAGATTGCTTCTAATGGCTCTGCTTGTTCGATTAAAGGATAAATCGCATTAGCTAATTGAAATAAATTCCACTGAGCGATTTGGGGTTGATGACCAAAACGATAACGTCGACCTGTTGCATCAGTGGTATTTGGAGTCCAATCTGGATCATAACTTTCAAGCCAGCCGTAAGGGCCATAATCAATCGTTAAACCTAAAATAGACATATTGTCAGTGTTCATTACGCCATGAACAAAACCGACCCGCATCCAGTCAACGATCATATTAGCAGTACGTTCACACACTTCAGCAAACCACTTTAAATAAACCTCAATACTAGGTTCACCAAGGTGTGGAAACTCAGTTTTGATAGTGAAATCTACAAGTTTTCTTAAATTTTCGATATCGCCACGAGCAGAAAAAATTTCATAACTGCCAAACCGGAGAAAAGAGGGGGCAACACGACAAACAATGGCGCCAGGTTCTTGTTGAGGACGACCATCATAAAACATATCACGCCAGACTTTTTCACCGGTGGTGACAAGGCTTAATGCACGTGTTGTCGCTACACCTAAATGGAACATTGCTTCACTGCATAAAAACTCTCTAACAGAGGATCGTAATACAGCTAAACCATCGGCGCTTCGAGAATAGGGGGTTTCACCTGAACCTTTTAACTGTAGGGTGTAATGGTCACCTTTATGGTTAACAATTTCACCTAAATTGATTGCACGACCATCACCTAACTGTCCTGCCCAATGTCCAAACTGATGTCCTCCATAACACTGCGCATAGGGTTGCATGCCTTCAAGTTGGATATTGCCAGCAAAAACTTGAGTAAATAATTCTGATTCACAATCTTGTTGGCTTATATCTAAATACTCTGCAACTTCTTTGGAATAGGCAACTAGTTGTGGTGCGGCAACAGGGGTTGGATTCACAAATGAATAACACGCTTCAAGTACCTGACGGCGATGATTGTCAGTTACAGGATCAGCCGGTAATGATCGAACAAAATTATTGTCGAACTTTACGCTGGATAAGGATTGATCAGAATGATGTGTTGCCACGGTTATTTAATCTGCTATATAAGTTTGTAGTATAACTATTACAACAGAAACGGAAGCAACAAAAAACCGGAGAAATATCATGTTAATAGGTTTACCCAAAGAAATTAAGAATAATGAATACCGAGTTGGCATGACACCTGCGGGTGTGCGTGAATTGGTTGCAGCAGGTCATAGGGTATTAGTCGAACATAATGCCGGTGTTGGAATAGGCCTACTAGATGAACACTATCAAGATGCGGGTGCAACTATTTTAGATAATGCCAATGACATATTCGGGTTGGCAGACATGATTGTGAAAGTCAAAGAACCACAACCACAAGAATGTCTTATGTTACATTCCGGCCAAACGCTATTTACGTATTTGCATTTGGCACCTGATAAAACGCTAACTGACGCCTTGGTAGCGTCTGGTGCAATATGTATTGCTTATGAAACAGTGACTGATGCCGCTGGTGGCTTACCGCTGTTGGCGCCGATGAGTGAGGTCGCCGGCAGAATGGCAGTTCAAGTTGGTGCTCATGCACTTGAAAAAACACAAGGCGGAATGGGTATCTTATTAGGTGGTGTACCCGGTGTTGCTCCAGCCAAAGTGATTGTGCTTGGTGGTGGCGTTGTTGGACTCAATGCTGCGAGAATGGCGATGGGCTTGGGGGCTGATGTCACCATCTTTGATACATCATTAGCACGATTAAAATTATTAGACGAACAATTTGGTCCGCATTTAAAAACCATCTACTCGACTACAGACAGTATTGAGCGCGCTATAAAACAGGCCGATTTGGTTATTGGTGCAGTGTTACTTCCAGGCAGTACAGCGCCTAAATTAATCACCAAGGCGATGTTGTCTGAGATGAAAGCAGGATCAGTATTAGTTGATGTTGCGATTGATCAAGGTGGTTGTTTTGAAACATCAAAGCCAACAACACATGATGCCCCAACCTATATCATCGACGATGTTATTCACTATTGTGTCGCTAATATGCCTGGTGGCGTTGCTAGAACATCAACCTTTGCTTTGACCAATGCAACCTTACCTTTTGTTTTGGCATTAGCTAATAAAGGAGTTGAGCAAGCATTAAAAGACAATCCGCACCTACAAGCAGGAACCAATATATTTAAACATAATGTAACTTATCAAGCCGTTGCAGAAGCGCACGGTTATGATTATGTGCCTTTAGCCTCACTATTGAATTGAACGTCAGAGTTCCATATACGTTGCCATGTCCATATCAGTCCCTGTTTTGAACGTCGCTCGCTATGAATTCGCATTGGAGATAAGATTTTTATCGTAGGGTTTTCAATTTGAGCTATGGTATAGCGAAAGAAATATATCGGTTCTAAGCCCATTCTTAAATCAGTTGCAATGATTGAATCATTTAGCTGTTTAACTGAATAAAAGCCATTGGTAAACCATGATAAGCGTTTCAATGCATCGCTGTGTTGGAGTGTGTTGATAAGTTCACTATGTCGATTGTATTGGGTAAATTTGATTGGAGCAGAATCATCAAGCAACGAACGAAACCCTTCATAATAGACATCATCATCTATCACGATAACTCGCCATAATAAGGTATTGAAAGGTGTGGCCGTTACCAGCACTTTGTCAGTTTTGATGTTTTGAGTTGCAAGTTCAAGTTTAGCATTATAAGTAACCCAGTTCTGGGCAAGTAGTCCCCACACTAAGTAGGCACAACTAAAAGTGAACATCGTTTTCATAATGCGTTGATTAACACCAATATCGGGTTTTAACAGAATAGCTACAAAACCTACAAGTAAAGGCAAGCTATACACGAGATCAATAATAAACACACTGCCACCAGAGTAGGGTGATGGCATAAATGGCCAGAACAGTTGGGTGCCATATATTGTCAGCGCATCTAAACCACTATGAGTAATCAAAGCAAACCAGACTATTAGCCACCATTGCTTGAACTGAAAAGTGTTATCGAAGCAATGTAATAACCACGCAAGCATGGGTGCTAATAAGGTTTGAATTATCCAAGAATGTGACCAGCTCCGGTGATGAGTTATAGCTGCAAGATCATTGTCATAGGGAATGAATATATCTAAGTCTGGCAAGATTGCGATTGCTGCTCCCCAAAGAAGTGCTTTTCGAGGTGATGTTTTACCGGCAATAGCAAATCCAACTGCGCCGCCAAGTAATGCTTGGGTTACTGTATCCATAAATGAAGTTACCGATTGTGACCTAGATTAAAAGATTGCATCATAACAAGACACTGAACATTATGATCAAGTTGCGATAACGAGTTCTGTACGTTACATTCAACGCTTTAAATAGATTATAAACATGTGCGCAATGACCACATGAGCTAGTGAGTAGAGAGAGAATGAAAAAACCAATAACAGCAAACCAACCAAGTCAACTTGAACTTCAACCGATATTAACGGCATTGAATATGGGGCAACTTGAGCAGGCAGAAGTGATTGCAAAAAGGCTGCTTAAACAGTATCCAAAATCGTTTGCATTGCTCAATTTATATGGCAACGCCTTAGCAGGGCAAAGTAAGTTTAAAGATGCTGTTGATAGCTTTCGTAAAGCGTTGCAAATTGATCCTACTATTGCAGAATTACATTTTAATGTGGGCATATTGCTGACAAATCTGAATCGTATTGATGACGCGATAACCAGCTATAAAAAAGCGGTAAGTCTCAAACCTTCTCTTACAGATGTTCATTACAATCTGGGAACAGCATTACAGTCACAAAGAAAATTCGCTCAAGCAGCAATGAGCTACAAAAAAGCAATAGAACTTGAACCCGGATTTTTTGAAGCATTGGTTAATCTTGGTGTAGTACTACAGGAGCAAGGGCTACTTGCTGAAGCGATAGATATATATCGTCAAGCACTCACTATTCAACGCGATGCCAAAGTCTATTTTAATATGGGCACAGCGCTCAAAAATGAAGGCAAGTTAGAAGCTGCTATTGAAAGTTACAATCAAGCTCTAGCGTTAAATCCAGATTATGCTGAAGTGCATAGCAATATGGGTGAGGTGCTTCGTGATCAGGGCCGTTATGATGAATCTGTTACCTTTTATAAACAGGCTTTGGCAATTGATCCGACTTTGCCAGTTGCAAACTATAGTTTAGCGGTCTATTTATATGATAGTGGTGATTTGGAAGGCGCTTTAGAGCATTTTCAACAATCACAATTCGCTGATTGGCAAGAACGTTCTTTATATTGCCTCTATAAAACAGAACGTTTTGATCAATTTAAACAAGGTTTAGATGCCTTAAAAGCAGCCAAACACACCTCACCATTTTTAGCGACATTAGCAGGTCATTATGCCGATAATTTTGGTACAGAAAATGACTATAACTTTTGTAAAAATCCTTTAGATTTTGTCTTTCATACTGAAATTAAAGAGCTCAAAGGTGATAGCAAATTACGTGAAGCATTATTAGCTGAAATTCATTCAGCCGATGTATCTGAAAAAATGCAAGGTCGTTTATTTAATGGTGTGCAGTCAGCAGGCAATTTATTTAAGCGACAAGAGCCGGTATTTAGAGAGTTAGCGGGGCTGGTGGAAGATGCTATTGAGCGATATCGCCAAACATTCTCAGGCGAAAATTGTGTTTTTGTGAAGTCGTTCCCAAAGAAAACAGAATTTGCCAGTTCGTGGTATGTGAAAATGAAAAGCGGTGGTCATTTGACCTCACATATTCACGAAGAAGGTTGGGTCAGTGGAGCGTTGTATTTATCATTACCAACTCAGAAACAACATGAACATGAAGGCAGTATCGAACTGAGTACGCATGGTGATGATTATCCGAAAAAACA
>JBFIJJ010000019.1:0-21393 GCA_041600795.1 Methylophagaceae bacterium
AAATTAAGCAGGTATTAGCCATCGAATTCTTTCGATGGCAGTTAATTTTTGCTCAGAATAGTGAGTAGACTAGCGCTATGCTATTGAGTAGAGAAATTAAAACCACGCTAATGATTTGTGAAGCTTAACTACATCACCAATAATAACTAGCGTTGGTGCAGCAGGTTGCTCACGTTCAGCAAGATCGGGTAATTCTGCAATAGTGCTAACCCATACTTTTTGGTTATCTGTTGTTCCCTGTTGCACTAATGCCGCTGGCATATCGGCTGCCATGCCATGTTGTTGTAGTTTTGCACTCAATACGGGTAGTCCGGCAAGCCCCATATAGACCACAACGGTTTGACGCGGTTGTACAAGTGCAGGCCAATTTAAGTCTAATTCACCCTCTTTCAGCTGACCGGTAACAAATACACAACTTTGTGAATAATCACGATGTGTCAGAGGAATACCTGCATAACTAGAACAACCAGAAGCAGCCGTAATACCAGGCACTACTTGGAATGGAATTTTCTCAGCGGCCAGCGTTTCAATCTCTTCGCCACCACGCCCAAAGATAAACGGATCGCCGCCTTTAAGACGTAACACGCGTTTACCTTGTTTGGCATGTTCTAATAACAATTGATTAATTTCTTCTTGGCGCACAGCATGCCATGCACGTTGCTTGCCGACATAGACTTGTTCGGCTTCTCGGCGAACTAGTGATAATACTTCTTTGCTGACTAATCGGTCATAAAACACGACATCAGCTTGTTGCATTAATCGCAATGCTTTAAACGTAAGCAGATCAGGATCACCCGGCCCTGCTCCAACTAAATACACCTCGCCTTTATCCATTTCGTCGAGTTTAGTATCGGCAAGTGTTGCTTCCATCAAGTTTTGGGCAATGTCATCTCTGCCAGCCAAGACATGTTCAGCAACTTTACCTTGTAAGATGGTTTCCCAAAAACGGCGACGCATATCAATTGTTGGCAATTTGTCTTTCACTGCATCACGATAACGCCCCACCATGTTGGCTAAACGGGCATAACTTGGCGGTATCAATGTTTCAAGACGGGCACGTAATTGTCTGGCTAGGATCGGTGATTGCCCCCCACTCGACACCGCAACAACGATCGGCGATCTATCTAAAATTGACGGTAAGATAAAGTCACATAATTCAGGACAATCAGCAACATTAACTAGAATATTTTTGGACTTTGCATGCGTGTGAACATCACGATTAACCGTATCAATGTCTGTAGCGGCAATCACTAATAATTGATCTGATAGGTGTTCAGGTTTAAATGTATCTTGTAACCATGTGACTTGCTTGTTTTCAATTAAAGTCGTTGTTGATCTTGATACAGTGGGTGCAATGATGGTGACATGTGCTTGCGCTTTTAATAATAGACTCGCTTTGCGTGCTGCTATCTCACCGCCACCAACAACGATGCACTCCCGACCTTTTAGATCGACAAATAATGGTAAATATTCCATCTATAATTCTTTTTTAACTAAAGGTAATTTGAGACCCTGTAACACAAAGCCATCTTCTAAATTTTGTACTACTGCAACGATACTTAAATTACTTATATCCCAGTCATCATCAATCGTGATCTGTGTTGCGACATCTGTCTTTCCAGTTTGATTAAGCTCAAATGGACCTAACCATTTTCTCACTAGATTTTGATGATGGAAGGTCGCACCAGCATTATCACCACCACCAATTTTACTTTCAATATTATTTTCGGTCACGGCTAAATAGAGCTTTGAAAATTGACGATTTGCATCACCTATCACATCTATCTTGCCATCAACAACCAGCTCGTCTGCTTGCTGAGTAACCTGCAACTCAAGATGTGCTTCTGGTTTAAACCCATTTACGGCTTTAACAACCTCTTTCACATATTGACGCCAATTATGAATGACCTCACCACTGACTACAAATTCTGGGGTATAGACTGATTGATAGAGATTAAGGCGAGCTAATTGCCGTTGTCGATCCGAAAATATTGGACTTGCAAATCGATCAACCCAGCCTTTTTTATCATCTAGGTAATCAATGTGAAATCCCAATACGATCAGTTGCTCATCATCAACGCCTTGTTGTGGTAACTGTTCAACCCAACGATCGGCTGCTGGGCATAAACCACAGCCTTCAGCAGTAAATAATTCAAGTACTGCTAATTGCATATCGCCACTTTGTGCTTGCCATGTTTGAGCTAATGTCAGACTTGGCAGCAAAAGCAGTAATGCTAATATCTGTTTAAACTGTTTAAATAGGTTCATCGGCCACCGCCTGTTTTATGCCAGCTTCATTAAGTGGGATAACGTTCAGGTCTTGATAGTTCCGATGTTGGGCATCGCTAATAATGGCTAACTCTCGCATAATAGAGGTAGCATAACTGCCCGCAGGCAAGAAAAATTGAAGTTCTAATTGTGCTTCATCCAAAAACTGCCATGAAAAATGTTCTGGAAATAAACGTAATGCACGACGTTCCTGACTCAGCCCCGCCTTTTCTAAGCCCTGTTGCCAATCAGACCAGTCGCTTAACACATCGTGTTCTAATTGCAGTGACTCAGAATGATTTGGCGATCTACCTCTTCCCCACAATGCACCTGTCGGATGAATATCCATAGATGCAACACGTGCTTTTAAGGTGTCATCAACCGCATCACAGACAAATGAACTGGCTTTGGTTCCGGCTAACGCCATCACATCACCGACTAAGGCTTGATTCCAATTATTCGCTTTAATCCGTTGTGCCAAAATCAAATTAAATAACCATGACCGTCCAGCGGAAAGATAGATACTCTTTTGATTACGTTTTTTAGGCGCTTTACCGGTTACAAACCAGTGATCAGCACGGTTCAGATTACTGCCATTATGACCAAAACGTTGTTCACCAAAATAATTGGGTACACCTTGTTTTTTAACTAACTCTAGCGCCTGTTGCCAGTGCTCGCTGTCACCTGACACATTGCTTAAAATAAGTTTAAATTGATTACCGGCTAACACGCCCCGTTTTAGCTTTTTACCATGAGCTGTCTGCTCAACAATGCTGATGTCATCCGTTGCAAACTCAGCCCAATTTGGATGTTCAACACCTTCCATATTGACACTAAACCATTGGGTGGTGACCGCATGACGATCTTTCAAACCAGCATAACCAACGGCGACCTGAGGTACACCTGCAAATTTAGCTAATTCACCTGCTAACCAATCCGTATTAATGCCGCGTTTCTGAATTTTTAACCAAACATGACCGCCAACACCGTCGGGTTCAAAAGGCAGTTGTTCGATAACTTGAAAATGTTCAGGTTCAACACGAATCGTTGCACTGCACTCTATTGCTAAAGTATTAACTCTAGCTAAAGCTTCAATATCAAACTGTTTCAAAGCGTATTTACTTTATTGATTAACACAACGGCATGAGCGGCAATACCTTCTTTACGTCCAGCAAAGCCAAGGTTTTCAGTAGTCGTTGCTTTGACATTCACCTCATCAATTGTCACTGCCATATCTGCTGCCAAATTAGCTCGCATTGCAGGAATATGCGGTGCCATTTTAGGTGCTTGGGCAATGATGGTGCTATCAATATTACCGATTTTCCAACCACGATCAGATAAATCACTGACAACACGACGTAACAAAATACGACTATCTATATTTTTAAACGCAATATCATTATCGGGAAAATGATGACCAATATCCCACAAACCTGCTGCACCTAATAATGCATCACAAATTGCATGAATTAACACATCGCCATCAGAATGGGCTTCTAAGCCGTGGCTATGGGGAATGGTTTCACCACCAATAATAAGTGGTCGATTATCAGCAAACTTATGTACATCATAACCATGACCAATTCTCATTATTGCTCTCCAGCTTGTTGTTGTAGGAATAGACGAGCTAAAGCCAAATCTTGGGGCAAAGTAATCTTGATATTATCTGAATGCCCCTCAACTATCATCGGTTGAAATCCAGCTAACTCCATTGCACTGGCATCATCCGTCACAGCTAAGTTTTGTTGTTTTGCTTTCATTAACGCGTCAGATAAGGCCTGTAGGCGAAACATTTGTGGTGTCATTGCTCGCCATAAACCTTTGCGACAAACTGTTTCAGTAATCTGTTGTGCATCATCAACACGTTTAACGGTATCGTTGACGGGTACCGCTAAAATACCACCAACGGCATGGTCGGATAAGGCATCTAACATAGCATCAATATCATCATGTCGCAGACAGGGTCGGGCCGCATCATGCACTAAGACCCATGGATTATCAGACGTTATTTTTGCTAGTTTGTTAAGTGCGTTCAGTACAGAATCAGATCGCTCCTGCCCACCATCAACAACATGCACCTCAACATCATCAGCAAGCGTAATATTTGGCCACCAAGGATCATCACTCGCTATTGCGACAATGATGCCTGTAATTCTGGGATGCGATGCTAATCTTCGTATGGTGTGTTCGAGAATCGTCTGTCCAGCTAACTCTAAATATTGCTTAGGTCGGTCAGACAACATTCTGGTCCCAATACCCGCAGCAGGGACGATAGCCCATACTGCGTTATTGCTCACTGTTTGAGTCTTCTATAACTTGGAAAAAAGTTTCATCCGATTTGATCATACCCAGTTCATTACGAGCACGTTCTTCTAGTGCTTCAAGACCGCCTTTTAAATCTTGAACCTCAGCGGCTAGAACTTGGTTACGTTCTTCCAACTCTGTATTTTCTTGGCGCTGTAATTCAACAACTCGGTGCATTTGTAACATGGCTGGTAAACCATCATGGCTAAACCACAGTCGATATTGAAGTAATAGCAACAGCACTGTAAGAATCAACATAATTGGCTTCATTCGCGCAAGGTTCTATTATCGCTTAAAGACACTCATGCCAGGATAGGTTGCTTTACCAGCTAGTTCTGCTTCGATACGAATCAACTGGTTATATTTAGCAACACGATCAGAACGTGATAATGAACCCGTTTTGATTTGACCGGCATTGGTTGCAACAGCAAGATCTGCAATTGTTGTATCTTCTGTTTCACCACTACGATGTGATACTACAGCGGTATAACCTGCAGCTTTTGCCATATCAATAGCAGCCAAAGTCTCAGTTAATGTACCAATTTGATTTACTTTGATCAGAATTGAGTTAGCAACGCCTTTTTCAATACCCTGTTCTAGAATTGATGTATTAGTAACAAACAGATCATCACCGACTAATTGAACACGATCACCAAGTTTATCGGTTAATAATTTCCAACCTTCCCAGTCATTTTCATCCATACCATCTTCGATAGTAATGATTGGGTATTTGTTGACCCATGTTTCAAGCAGATCAGCAAATTGTGCTGAGGTTAACTTGCGACCTTCAGACGCCAAGTCATAAAGACCGTCTTTATAAAACTCAGAACTCGCGGCATCAAGCCCTAACATGATGTCTTTACCAGCTTCATAGCCCGCGTTTGCAATCGCTTCAAGAATAACTTCAATCGCCGCTTCATTTGATGGCAAGTCCGGTGCAAAACCACCTTCATCACCGACAGCAGTACTTAGACCTCGATCATGTAATACTTTTTTCAATGCATGGAATACTTCGGCACCGTAACGAACAGCTTCAGATAACGAGCTTGCACCAACCGGTACGATCATAAATTCTTGCAGATCAACACTGTTATCAGCATGTGAACCACCGTTAATGATATTCATCATCGGAACAGGCATCACAACGGCTTCATCACCACCTAAATAGCGGTACAAAGGCAATCCAGCATCTGCTGCTGCTGCACGAGCTGTAGCCATAGAAATAGCTAATAGTGCGTTGGCACCTAAACGAGATTTATTTGGTGTACCATCTAAATCGATCATTTTGTGATCAATTGCAGCTAAATCGGTTGCTTCCATACCGACGATAGCATCACGTAATTCTCCGTTTACTGCAGCAACTGCATTTAATACGCCTTTACCTAAATAACGGCTTTTATCACCATCACGTAACTCAACAGCTTCTCTTTGACCTGTTGATGCACCCGATGGCACAGCAGCACGCCCCATAACGCCGCCTTCTAAAATAACATCGGCTTCAACAGTAGGGTTACCACGTGAATCCATAATTTCGCGTGCTTTGATATCAATAATCTTGCTCATAAGTTCTCCATTAGAGATTCTTTTTCGTACTTCCGTTAATTTGATGACTTTATTTACTTAATTAAAGAATCTTCAATAAAGTCATGCTTTTTAACCGTACTATCAATTGCCATCAACGTTTCTAATAAGGCTTCCATTTTGGCTAAAGGCCATGAATTAGCGCCATCACTTAATGCTTTTTCTGGATCTGGATGTGTTTCCATAAAGACACCTGCAACACCAACAGCCACTGCTGCACGCGCTAAAACAGGTACAAATTCACGTTGACCGCCTGAAGAACCACCTTGACCACCAGGTTGTTGTACAGAATGAGTGGCATCAAATACCACAGGGCAATTCATTGCTCGCATAATAGGTAAACCACGCATATCGGAAATCAGCGTGTTATAACCAAACGATGTACCACGATCGCACAACATAATCTGTTGATTACCAGTTGATTTCGCTTTATCAGCAACGTGTTGCATATCCCATGGTGCTAGAAACTGGCCTTTTTTAATATTAACTGGCAAGCCTTGCTTCGCAACGTTCAGAATGAAGTTGGTTTGACGACATAAAAATGCCGGTGTTTGTAACACGTCAACCACACTAGCAACTTCTGCTAAAGGTGTGTCTTCATGCACATCAGTTAATACAGGTAGACCATATTCTTTTTTAACTTTTTCTAAAATCGCTAGCCCTTGTTCTAAGCCCGGCCCACGATAGCTTGCAGTCGAAGTACGATTCGCTTTATCAAAAGACGATTTATAAATAAAGTGTATGCCTAAACGATCGGTTAATTCTTTTAACTGACCAGCCACGTCCATCGTCATTTGTTCGCTTTCAATAACACAGGTACCTGCAATTAAAAACAGTGGTTGTTTACCACCCACTTCTTTTCCACATAATTGCATTAGATTGCTCCTCTGTTTTCTTTATTTTTTTTGGCTGCTTGAATAAAACCTTCAAACAAGCGATGACCATGACGTGGCGTTGAAGTGAATTCTGGATGCGATTGCAGCGCAACAAACCATTGATGTCCCGGAATCTCTATCATTTCAACTAGATTTTGATCGAGTGATGTACCAGAGAATTTCAAACCGGCATCTTCAAGTTTTTGTTTGTAGTTATTATTGAACTCATAACGATGGCGATGACGCTCAACGACTTCTGTCGCACCATAAATAGATTCAGCTAAACTGCCTTTTTCAAGCAAACAAGCATAACCACCTAAACGCATTGTGCCGCCTAGGTCGGAATCATGATCACGTTGTTCAACACTACCATCCTCTTTCTGCCATTCGGTAATCAAACCAATGACAGGATCAGGTGTATTTAAATCAAACTCTGTACTGTAAGCCTTTGGAAGCCCAGCCATGTTACGAGCATATTCGATAACGGCAACCTGCATACCTAAACAGATACCAAGGTAAGGCACATTGTTTTCACGTGCATATTGCGCTGTCAGGATCATGCCTTCTACGCCACGCTCACCAAAACCACCAGGTACTAAAATAGCATCCATATTGGCAATCGCATCGAAGCCTTTTTGCTCAATGATTTCAGAATCAACATAATGCACATTAACTTTTGTGCGAGTGTGAATACCTGCATGAACCAATGCTTCGGACAATGATTTATAGGCTTCGGTTAATTCCATGTATTTACCAACCATGGCAATATCAACTTGGCCTTCTGGATTGGTTAAATTATCAATAACTTGCTGCCATTGGCTTAAATCTGCTGGCTTGGCATCAATATGTAATTGTTTGACAACAATGTCATCTAGGCCTTGTCGGTGCAATTCCATTGGAATTTTATAAATACTGTCGACATCAACAGCAGAAATAACCGCGTTGACTGGCACATTGGTAAACAATGCAATTTTACGGCGCTCTGACTCAGGTAATGGACGATCCATACGACATAATAAGATGTCTGGTTGGATACCTATTGTGCGTAATTCTTTAACCGAATGTTGTGTTGGCTTAGTTTTAATTTCACCGGCTGACGGTATATATGGCACTAAGGTTAAATGAATAAATAACGCACGTTCACGACCTAACTCAATACCTAGTTGTCGAATCGCTTCTAAGAATGGCAACGATTCAATATCACCAACCGTACCACCGATTTCTATTAAGGCGACATCGGCATCACCAGCACCCTCAAATACACAACGCTTAATTTCGTCAGTAATATGCGGAATCACTTGTACGGTATTACCTAAATATTCGCCACGACGTTCTTTACGTATGACATTTTCATAGATTTGACCAGTCGTGTGATTATTTTTGCTGGTCATTTTGGCGTCAATGAAGCGCTCGTAGTGACCGAGATCCAGATCCGTTTCCGCACCATCTTCAGTCACAAAGACTTCACCATGTTGCAACGGGCTCATTGTGCCAGGATCTACGTTAATGTATGGGTCTAGTTTCACCATGGTCACTTTCAAACCACGGGCTTCAAGAATAGCAGCTAGTGATGCTGCAGCAATTCCTTTACCCAAGGATGAAACAACACCACCAGTGACAAAAATAAATTTAGTCATATTTTGGAGAGTTCTAATTAAACGGCACGTCCAGAATAGTCGCGCTCAAATCAGGTGAATAAATTAACAGAATTAGTGATTTGGCTCAATGAAAATCTAGATTATTGCGTTATTTCTATCACAGGCAAATAGCCTTGTTCACGCTCCGCAACAGTATAGGCTTCTGCTAAGCCGTATCCGACCACAGCAATCAATTCGTGTTCGCGATAAATCAAAGGAATACTATCGCGAAGCCATGGCGGAACAGCCCATTGCTGAAATAGATGTTTCAAACTACTGTGATGCGATTCTGATAATTTAATTCGCTCGCCACCTTGGCGGAATTTTACTGTTAAACCAGATTCAATTGTGGCTTTACTAAGTCCCTGTCCAACACCTTGTTGCCAGAGTAAACAACGATCATCATCTAGTTTAATCGGAGCAAGATCTGATAGTGTCACAACTCGCTTTGGATCATGGCTGTTTTCACTGGCCTTGATATAGAGCCTATCTTGATAACGTCGCGCTTCAACGTCGGCCCATTGCACCAATGGATTGGCGTCCTCTCTGGCATGACATACTTCTGTAAGTATCTGTTCCAGACAAATAGTTGAAGGTAAAGAACTAGTGTGCAAGCCAATAAAATAACGTAATACGTTACGTTGACGTGCTGTATTTAACCTGACTAATTGGCTGATTGAAAGGCTATTCCTAATATCAACAAGTGTTTTAATATCGATCTGTGCCAGCTCATCTAATAACTGCGCTGCTTCTGCACAATGTTGTGCGCTTCGACTTAAGGTTTTGGCTGCCGCTGGCCAACGTTGTTCAATTTTTGGCCACAGATCATGACGAATATAATTTCTAGCCCAGCGCGTTTCAACATTACTCGGATCATCAATCCACTTAAGATCATGTCGGGTTGCATAAGCGACAATATCCGTTTGCGAAACAGCGAGAAAAGGCCGCACTAGCTGTGCACTGCCCAGTTTAGTGATGTTAGCCATGCCCGCTAGACCCTTTGGTCCAGCACCGCGTAATAATTGTAATAATAAGGTCTCAGCTTGATCATGCTGATGTTGTGCAGTCAGTATCACGTCATCTTCGGATACAGCTGATTGAATTGCTTGATAACGTGCTTGTCTTGCAGCAGCTTCCATTCCTAAGCTGGCAATATTGTCTACCACAACATTAATATTGGTAAACGCTACCTGTAATCCTGTCGCAATCTCAGAACAATGTTGCGTCCATGTGTTTGAATCAGGATGAAGTCCATGATTAATATGAATGGCATGCAATTTTTTAAGTTCACAACGGTCACTTGTGGCTAATAGATGTAGTAGTACATGCGAATCAATGCCACCACTATAGGCAATCCAAACCCGTTTACCTTTAGAGATGGCAATGACATCATCAATGATGTTTTGGAAGTCATCCACCGTGATGGTTAATCGCGCTGAGTGATAACACTGAGCTTGAGTTTAACCTTCAAACTCACCGTAATTTAACAAGCGCTGTAAACGGTTTTCAATCAGTGCATCAATTGGCATACTTTCAAGTTCGCGTAACTTCATTTCAATACCATCACGCACACGTTCTGCCATTTCATCAACATTGCGATGCGCACCGCCCAACGGTTCTTGTAGAATCTGATCAATCAAACCTAAACCTTTAAGTCGGTCAGAGGTGACACCTAAGGTAGCAGCTGCATCAGATGCTTTTTCAGCACTTTTCCATAAAATAGATGCACAGCCTTCAGGCGAAATAACAGAATAAATACTGTATTGCAGCATCATAAGATGATCCGCAACACCAACTGCTAACGCGCCACCTGAACCACCTTCACCAATAACCGTACTGATAATTGGCGTTTTAAGTTGTGCCATTTCGTATAAGTTGCGCGCAATCGCTTCACTTTGACCACGTTCTTCTGCGCCAATACCAGGATAGGCTCCTGGTGTATCAATAAACGAAATAACAGGTAGACCAAAACGTTCGGCTAATTTCATAACACGTAAGGCTTTACGATAACCTTCTGGGCGTGGCATACCAAAATTACGTGCTACTTTTTCTTTCGTATCTCGGCCTTTTTGATGTCCAATTACCATCACTGGTCGACCATTTAAGCGACCCATGCCAGTAATTAATGCTTGGTCATCACCATAGGTACGATCACCATGAAGTTCTTCAAAATCAGTAATAATGCGTTCAATATAATCCAAGGTATAAGGACGTTGCGGATGACGCGCCATTTGTGTGGTTTGCCAAGGCGTTAACGAAGCAAAGATCGACTTAGTAAGATCTTTACTTTTATCTTGTAATCGTTGAATTTCGTCAGTGATATTGAGTTCACTATCACTGCTCATATAACGTAACTCATCAATTTTAGCTTCTAATTCTGCGATGGGTTGCTCGTAGTCGAGGAAATTTAACTGCATTAGTGTTGTTACCTTAAATTCAAATATTCTGAGAGATTATACACGTACCAAAGTCAAAATGAGCTAGCTCATAAAGAGCTTATTGTCTTCGCCAAGTGAACTCCCAACATCTTCGCCCATTCGAATGGCAAGGCTAACATCATTTTTAGAGTCCGCATTTGCAATGGTTTCTTCAAGCGATATTTTGCCAGCCTTATAGAGCGTAATTAATGCTTGGTCGAATGTAATTGTGCCGTCATCTGTACTTTCTTTCATTGCCTCTTTAATGCCTGAAATATCACCTTTCGCAATAAGTTCAGAAATATAGGGTGAGTTCAACATAACCTCAACTGCAGGCAAACGACGATTATCATTACTAATAATTAAGCGCTGAGAAATAATGGCACGCAAGTTTAACGATAAGTCCATTTGTAACTGACGATGTGCTACTTCAGGGAAGAAATTCAATATACGGTCTAACGTTTGATTAGCATTATTAGAGTGTAAGGTTGCTAAACATAAATGCCCTGTTTCAGCATAGGTAATCGCATGTTTCATCGTTTCCATGTCACGAATCTCACCGATTAGAATGACATCAGGTGCTTCTCGCAATGCATTTTTAAGTGCATTTTCATACGACAGCGTATCGATGCCCACTTCACGCTGTTGCACGATTGACTTGTCATGATTGTGAATAAATTCGAGCGGATCTTCTATTGTTAAAATATGTGACGTCGAATTTCGATTACGATGACCTATCATCGCTGCTAAGGTGGTTGACTTACCAGAACCCGTTGCCCCAACAACTAGCACCAAACCACGTTTTTCCATGATGATATCACCTAAAACAGGTGGTAAATTCATCTCAGCAAACTGAGGAATAGCCGTTTGAATAAAACGAATTACGATCGATGTTTGTCCACGCTGACGAAATATATTTACCCTGAAACGGCCAACACCTTTCAGAGAAACCGCAAAGTTCATCTCCAATGTCTCAGCAAACTCTTTGCGTTGTGCATCATTCATCAATGATTCTGCCATTTCGTCGGTATCACCAGGAACAAGCTTGGTCATGCCTACCGGCTTTATAACACCTTCAATTTTGATTTGTGGCTCTGCACCAGTACAAAAAAACAAATCTGATGCTTTTTTATCTGACATCAATTTCAAATATGGTGTCATATCCATGGAAAATTCCTCTTACATATTAGTTTCGAGCACATATTAATTTAATCTTACACGATACACTTCAGCCAAAGAAATTTCTTTATTTCTAGCGCGTTCAAGCGCATTAGCAGTTAATGGAACCATTCCAGCATCAACAGCACTCTGATGAATTGTAGATGTAGCCACATCCGGGCTTACTAATGCTCGTATCTCATCCGTCATACATAATAATTCGTATACTGCTAATCGGCCTTTTATACCAGTGTGATTACATTGTTCACATCCCTTACTGTGATAAAAAATCTCATCCATAGATACGTCTAAAGATTGTCTTATTAGTCGATCTACAGCTTCGACTTCTAAGCAGTCAGGGCAATTACGTTTGACTAATCGCTGAGCAAGTACGCCCAACAAGCAACTATTTAACAGATAGGGTTCGACTTCCATTTCCAATAAGCGAGTCACTGCACCAGCGGCATCATTGGTATGGAGCGTACTTAATACCAAATGGCCTGTTAATGCGCTTTCAACAGCTATTTTACCTGTTTCATGATCGCGTATTTCACCAACCAAAATAACATCAGGATCATGACGTAATATATTGCGAAGCGCTCTTGCAAAGGTATAACCAGTAGTATGGTTTATCTGGATTTGCTCAATACCATCCATATGGTATTCGACTGGATCCTCGACCGTAATAATATTTACATTCTGGTTTTTAACTTCACCTAAAGCTGCATATAAGGTGGTTGACTTACCTGAACCTGTTGGTCCAGTGACCAGAAAAATACCATTACTTTTATGCAGTAGATCTCTAAACGTATCTTCATCTTTATTACTAAAACCAAGCTCTGAAATTGATTTCAAGCCTACTTGTGCATTAAGCAGGCGTATAACAACACTTTCACCTTCTACTGTTGGCATAATTGAGATACGCAGATCGACTGTAGCGTCATTTGAATGTACACAACTACGTCCATCTTGAGGAATACGTCGTTCGGCAATATTCATTCCGCCGATGATTTTTATTCGACTGACTACGGCAGCTAATAGCGACTTGCTGATAAAACGGATTGTAGTGAGCGTACCGTCTAATCGATAGATTAATTCAACGTTCTTTTCTCGTGGACGGATATGAATATCAGAGGCTTTTCGCTCAATAGCATCACGGATGATATTACTAACAAGGCGAACGATTGGCCGTTCACTACCTAAACGTTCTAATTCTTGAACACCAGCTTCGTTGTTTATGTGATTGTCGATAGATTCTAAAGCGAGCTCATCGTCTTGAACGCCATAATAGTGCTGGATCGCCCATTGGATATCTTTAAGTGTAGCGACGGCAATATCAACACTTAGGCCTGTGATAAAACTCAACATTTGATAGAGATTTTGTTGCATCGGATTAGCTGCAGCAACTAACAATCGGGCTTTATCTACATGAAGAGGAATAACATTATGTGAGCGTGCAAACTCGGCAGGAATCAATGCCAGCACAGCTTCAGTGAACTCATAGTTATGCAATTTTACAAAAGGTAAATCTAATTGCTCAGCTAATTCTTGTTCAGGAGCAGTACATTCGGATACAACTTTGTCTTCAGCAGAATACTCTGATACAAAATCTAACGCATCAGAGATCAAACTATCCGTTTTCTGATTTTTTAACGTTTTATCGTCTTCAATTCCAGACACGTAAAAACCTCAAGTTATTTCCTGTATTTCATTTTAACAGCACTCACTCGGTCCAATACGGCTAATTCTGCCAACAAAGCATCTGTTGGTGCAACATTCCACTCGTCACCTAATTGAATAAGTGTACGCGCATCTTTGTTTTTATATTCTATTTCCAGTGGTGTTAAGCCACCACAGTATGGACTGATAGAGGCTTTTAGACTATCAATCCAATCGACACTGTCTTGATCATTTTCCAATGTGATTGATAATGATTTGCCACACATTTCACGAGCACGCGCCATGTCATAAACTGTATCAGCCGTCGCCGCTAAGCCACCAGTAAAATTATCTTGGCCAATTTTGCCCTGAATAATAACTAACTTGTCAGGTTGAATTACCGATTGATATTGCTCATAGACTTCTGCAAACACACGTACTTCCAGTCGTGCAGTTTGATCATCAAGGGTAATAAAAGCCATACGACCACCATTTCTACCCTTCATAGTGCGTATTGCCACGATCAGACCAGCCGTGATCACGGGAATTTCATTACGTTGATAACCTTTCGACTCAGGCGCTTCTAATTGACTGATTTTTTTAGGTATAAATCGTGATAATTCATCGGCATAACGATCAATTGGATGACCACTCAAATACAAGCCTAAGGTTTCTTTTTCAGCGATGAGTAACTGTTCTTCTGACCACTGAATTGCATCAACTAGCGGTTCATCAGTTTCATGTTCATCCACCGCTATCAAGCCAAACATATCATTTTGACCACTGTCATGATTATTACGATGTTGTTCCGCAATCTGTAATGCTTTAGGAATACTGGCTTCCAAACTGGCCCGGTGCCCACCTAACGAATCCATCGCACCTGATTTAACCAAGGCATCCATCACACGACGGTTGACCTTCTTCATATCAACACGTTGACAAAAATCATACAAACTTGTGAAAGGCTGGCCTCGCTCACGTTCTTCAACAATACCGGCCAAGGCAGCTTCACCGACACCTTTTATCGCACCCATGCCATAACGAATCGAACGTTCATCTGCGACGGTAAATTGAATTTTGCTGTGATTAACATCAGGCGGTAACACCGTCAGTTTCATATCACGGCAATCATCAATCAAGCCAACAACTTTATCCGTGTTATCCATATCGGCCGATAACACTGCCGCCATAAATGCGGCTGGATAATGCGCTTTTAACCATGCTGTTTGATAGGCAACCAAAGCATAAGCCGCCGAATGTGATTTATTAAAACCATACTCAGCAAATTTCTCCATCAAATCAAAGATAGGTCCTGCTGTTTTTTCATCAATATCGCGTTTTTGTGCACCTTCCAAGAATAAAGCACGTTGCTGTGCCATTTCTTCGGCTTTTTTCTTACCCATGGCACGACGTAACATGTCGGCACCACCCAAACTATAGCCCGCCAGCACTTGAGCAATTTGCATAACCTGCTCTTGATAGACGATAACACCGTAAGTTGGCTTTAAAACCGGTTCAAGATCAGGATGCGGGTAATCGACCTTAGCTCGACCATGTTTACGATTAACAAAATCATCAACCATGCCTGATTGCAACGGCCCAGGACGAAATAACGCCACCAACGCCACGATATCTTCAAATGTATCGGGTTGAAGGCGTTTAATTAACTCCTTCATACCACGTGATTCAAGCTGGAATACCGCTGTAGTCTCGCAGCGTTTTAATAAATCATAAGTAGGAATATCATCTAACGGTAAATTAGTAATATCAATTTTAGCCGCTTCATCCTCAGGCAACATCGCTTTGACATTTTTCACCGCCCAGTCGATAACGGTCAGCGTTTTTAAACCTAAAAAGTCGAATTTAACCAGACCAACACTTTCAACATCATCTTTATCAAATTGCGATACAAAACTAGCGCCATTATGTTCACAATAGACAGGTGTATATTCCGTTAATGCTTTAGGTGCAATCACCACACCACCGGCATGTTTACCGACATTTCGGGTTAAACCTTCGAGCTGCAACGCCAGATCAATAAGGGTTTTAACATCTTCTTCTTTGTCATAGCGCTCCTGCAATAAAGGTTCTTGTTCAAGCGCTTTAGTCAACGTCATTTTCAATTCAAATGGCACTAACTTGGCTAGACCATCAACCAAACCATAAGGAAAACCTAAAACACGACCTACATCGCGAAGTACTGCTTTCGCCGCCATCGTACCGTAAGTAATGATCTGTGATACGTGATCACGACCATAATGTTGTGACACATAGTCAATAACCCGATCACGGCCTTCCATACAAAAGTCGATATCAAAGTCAGGTAACGATACCCGCTCAGGATTTAGGAATCGCTCAAACAGCAAGTCATATTGCAAGGGATCAATATCAGTGATTTTGAGCGCATAAGCGACTAATGAACCGGCACCCGACCCCCTACCCGGCCCAACAGGAACCTGATTATTTTTAGCCCACTGAATAAAGTCAGCAACGATTAAGAAATAACCGGGAAAGCCCATTTCATTGATAACATCAAGCTCAACCTGCAAGCGACTTTCATAAATAGGTCGCTGTTGTGCTCGAACTTCTGGATCAGGAAATAAAACCTCAAGTCGTGGCTCTAAGCCTTTATAAGATTCTTGGCTAAAGAACTCAGCAATTGTCATACCTTCAGGCACAGGGAAATCAGGTAGGAAATGCTCGCCTAAGGTTAATTCAACATTACAGCGTTTGGCTATTTCAATGGTATTGGTAATTGCCTCTGGAATATCGCTAAACAATTCGACCATTTCTTCAGGACTTCGCAAATATTGCTGTTCTGAATAATTTCTAGGGCGACGTGGATCGTCTAATAAACGACCTTCGTTAATACACACTTTAGCTTCGTGTGCTTCAAACTGATCAGGTGTTAAAAACCGAACATCATTGGTCGCAACCACGGGCAAATCATGCTCAACCGCAACTGCAAGTGCACCATCAATATAACGCTCTTCGTCTTCACGACCCGTTCGGATCAATTCAAGATAAAAGCGATCGGGGAATAATGTTTTCCAGTGTTCAACTATCGACTGTAATTCAGCCGTTTGATTATTGAGCAGTGCTCTCCCCAAGATGCCTTCACGACCACCAGCCAGACAAATCAAACCATCGGTAGCGCCATCAAGCCAATCCAAATCCAACATCGGCACGCCTAAGTGCTGCCCTTCGATATAAGCACGTGATAACAAACGCGATAAATTGCGATAGCCTTCGTTATTTTGGCATAACAACACAAATCGACTGTTTTTCTTGGCGTCGGCAGGATCACGCAAGCGTAAATCAGCTGCCAATATCGGTTTAACACCTTTATATTGGGCTGCGGTATAGACCTTAACAGCGGCAAATAGATTATGTTGATCGGTAACTGCAATCGCAGGCATGCCTGCTTGAGCAACAGCTTCTATTAGCGGTTTAACACGCACTAAACCATCAACTAGTGAATAATCAGTGTGTAAATGTAAATGGACAAATTGGGCTGACATAAAACGCCGTTAACTCACTTTTTCGATTTGATTCATACCTGTTCCGTATTATGGAAAACGTACAGGATCAGGCTTAACACCACGACCTAAGGTACCATCAACAATTGCTTGTGCTTGTTTTTTACCCATGGCAAAGGCATCCTCCTCTGTCATAGCGGTTTTAAACGTATCGCTGGCTTGGTGTGGTTGCCCATTATCTTGCTTTAGATAAAGTGTTTGAGTTGGGTATGCAAATTCAACCCCTAGCTGTTTAGCCAAACGTAAGATATCTAACAAAAAGCGATGACGTTCACGTAGCTCAGTATTCCAATCAGGTGTTTCCCAAAATACATACACCAGAATATCTAATGACGCCGAACCATATTCATTGAAATAGACCTGATAGTAATCTTTTCTCATATACGGATGCAGTTGAATTAATTCACGGATCCCCGCACAAAAAGCATCAATTTTTTCAGGTGATGTATCGTAAGTAAGTGACAATAAAGAACGCATCCGACGATAGCGACGCGCGCCCATATTATCGATTTTAGTGGTAGTTAAAATTGAGTTTGGCAAGGTCACTAATGAATTATAAAACGTTCTTATGCGAGTGCTTCGAAAGCCGACCTCTTCGACCATACCTTCAACTTCACCAATAATGACCCAATCACCAATGTGAAATGGGCGATCAAGTAACACAGTTAATGAGCCAAAGAAATTACCTAATAAATCTTTAGCCGCCAAAGCAAAGGCCAAACCACCTAAGCCCAAACCAGCTAATAGGCTAGTTACATCAACATTGAGATTATCGGCAATAAAAATAATGCCTATGACAACCACAAACACCCGCAGGCTTCGTGTCACCATCGGCACTAATAAGTCATCAAATTTAGTCTCGGTTTGTAGTGCTTTTTGAGTCAAGAAGGTATCAATAACAGAAACCAGTCGGAATGCACTCCAGACACCAGATAAACTAACTAAGACTTTCATCGCAACGGATAATATAAGTGCTGCGGTAGACGGTAATTCTAATATGCCTAAACCAACCCACCAGATCATAGCCATGGCCATCAAGCCTAGAGGTCGAAGAATAGTATTATCTAAACTCTCAAAACTAGGGATCTTTTTTTGCCAGCGACTAATATTGACTTTGAACAACCACGAAACAAATTTATCCGCTATCGCACCCAAAATGATGATGACAAAAAGACCAATCCATTGCCAATATTCCAGTAGAAAACCGTCTTTAAGAGCCACGGGTATTTGAGAACGTAAATCTAATTCTGATACCGTTTCATCCAGAAGTGAATGCGTATTTTCTGAATTAGCAACAACACTTTCATCTTTAGCCACAGTTTCGACAGGTGGCGCGTTATCTACTGCATAAGATGTACCTACGGCAGCATTAATATTGCCTGCATTTACAGGTGATAGGTTTAAAAACACTATCACCAATAGCGACATAAAGACTAAGTGTTTCATGCTAAATTTAACTCTCTTTCAGGATCAGGTGCATAACTAAGCACTGTCTTAGCAGCATCTTTCCATTGTTGACTTGCAAATAATTCATTGCGAGTGATGCCATGACGACCATGTAAACGAACCAAACGCATGTGTCGAAGCGGATCCTCTTTCAGTTTCAAACCATCAATGACTTGGACAACACTTTCAGGTTTATTGCAGACTAACACCATGTCGCAACCCGCAGATAATGCTGCTTCAGCACGAGCAAGACTATCACCCATAATGGCTGCGCCTTCCATACTCAAATCATCACTCAATACCGCGCCTTGAAAACCTAAGCGATCACGCAAGATTTCTTTAATCCAAAATGGTGAAAAACCAGCAGGCAATGAGTCACTTTGTTCATAGACAATATGGGCAGGCATGATGCCAGCTAGATCCTGTTTGCATAAATTAGCAAATGGCAAAATATCGGCTTGAATCATATCTTCAAAGTGACGTGAATCAACAGGTAAACCCAGATGTGAATCAACTTCCACCGCACCATGACCGGGAAAATGTTTACCTACAGCAGGCATCCAAGCACGTTTCATACCTTGAATATAGGCTTTAGCCATTGCGGATACCGCTTCTGGATCACGATGAAAGGCACGATCACCAATGATCTCACTGACGCCATAATCAAGATCAAGCACTGGGGCAAAACTAAAATCAACGCCAACAGCACGTAATTCTGATGCCATCAACCATCCGGTAATTTCGGCGCGTTCCAAGGTTTGTTGAGGATGTTGCATATAGTGCTTACCCAAAGCACCAATTGGCGGTAAACGGGTAAAGCCTTTTCTAAAGCGTTGTACTCGTCCACCTTCATGATCGACAGCAATCAATAAATGTGGATCACGCAAAGCACGAATACTGGCAGTTAACGCTGCAACTTGTTCGGGAGACTCATAATTACGACTAAATAAAATAACGCCACCAACTAAAGGATGACGCAAAATATCACGTTCTGTTTCGCTCAGTTCTAAACCAAGCACATCGACCATTAATGGGCCTAATGTCATAGTTAATTACCCTATTCATGGATAAACACGCGTGTTCCGGCTTGCACCCTGCCAAACAAATCGAGTAGATCCTTATTATGCATACGAATACACCCATGAGATAACGGAATGCCCATAGGCAATGAATCCGGACAACCATGGATATAAATATAACGTTGCATTGTATCAACATTTGCCAAACGATTTTTGCCTAGTTCCAAACCGCTTAACCATAAAATACGCGTTAATATCCAATCACGGTTAGGAAACTGCTGGCCTAAAACTTCATTATAGATTTCGCCAGTGGGACGACGACCAACAAATACCGTATTTATCGGTTGTCCAGCACCAATACAAGCACGGATGATGTGATGTCCTCGTGGTGTACAGCCACTGTTTTTCTGTTCACCGACACCGTTCAATGCCGTCGATATCGCTGCAGAAAATACCACCTCATTATCAATTACTAACTGACACTGCTGCTCTGAAATAGATACATCAAGTACCATCGTTTTCGTCTGCTCCATTATCGTATATCCAACTTTTCTAACGGACTGACCACAGCCTGAAGGTTTTGTTGTAACACATGCGTATAAATCTCAGTTGTCTTAACATCAGCATGACCTAATAATTTTTGAACCACACGAATATTAGTGCCCGCCTCTAATAAATGCGTCGCAAATGAATGCCTTAACGTATGCGATGTCACGTGTTTATCAATACCTAGTTTATTCTTAGCTGAACGGATTGATTTTTGTATCACGGATTCATTTAAATGATGGCGACGGACAATCCCTGTTTTTGGATCAGTTGATAAGGTTTTGGAAGGAAACACATATTGCCAGCCCCATGTCACCCCCGCATTAGGGTATTTTTTATCCAAGGCATTGGGTAAATAAACACCAGCTATATTATTGATGCGGTCTTGTTCGAACAATGCCTTCGTTTCCAACAAATGCGCCTCTAACTCAGCCACTACTGATTTACCGAGTAAGGTTGTTCTATCCTTTCCGCCTTTACCATCACGAACGATTAAATAACCATTCGCAAAATCAATATCTTGCACGCGCAGTCGAAGTACTTCCATCACTCGCAAGCCACCACCATACATTAACTTGGCCATCAAACCAGTCACACCTGACATAGACGCTAATAATTGGCTAACTTCTGACTGACTCAATACAACAGGTAAACGAACGGCTTTCTTAGAACGTATAGGCTCCAAATCATCAGCAATAGGTAAATCTAATACTTGCTTATAAAGAAACACAATTGCATTCAAAGCAAGACTTTGCGTTGATGCAGCATAATTCTTATTCACCGCCATATCAGATAAAAAACCTTCAATTTCAGGGCGGCCTAATTCTTTAGGATGCCGTTTACCATGAAAACGAATAAACGCTAGGATCCATTTAATATATGACTGTTCGGTGCGTATTGAATAATGATGATAACGAAGCACCTCCCGTACCTGATCCATCAAG
>JBFIJJ010000020.1:0-21015 GCA_041600795.1 Methylophagaceae bacterium
GATGGAAGTTTAATGCCTCATGGTCACTGTTTAGAATGGCGACATGATTTATTGTTACTTCACGTTGGTGGCGATATCGCAACCTCATTGGCTTATCTCATCATCCCCTTCGTATTAATTCGATTAGTCATGCTACGCAACGATCTCCGTTTTAATTGGCTGTTTTTAATGTTTGCTGGTTTCATCTTCTTTTGTGGTTTAACCCATATTCTTAACACTATTAATATTTGGCATGGTTATTACTATATTGAGGGTCTGATCAAAACAATTACCGGTTTAATATCGATGTTTACCGCTGTTGTCCTGTGGCGTCTTTTGCCTGACGCTGTCGCCATTCCCAGCCACTCTGATTTAGAAGAAAAAGTAATCGCCTTGCAACGTGCTGAGAAAGAACTAGCCGACGCCAACCGAGTATTGGAAAGTAAAGTTGCTGAGCGTACCAAGGCACTACAAAAACAGGCAACAACTGACGCGCTAACGGGCATCCTGAATCGTGGTGAAATTATGCGAATTCTGACGATTGAAATAGAGCGTGCTACTCGTCATAACTTGGCTCTATCAATCATTATGTTGGATTTAGATCACTTCAAATCGATTAATGACAATTTTGGTCATCAAGCCGGTGACAAAGTATTAATTAATTCTGCAAAGGTCTTACAGGATTCCAATCGGAAAACCGACTTTTTAGGTCGCATTGGTGGTGAGGAATTTTTAATTATTTTGCCGAATACTGATGCAGAAAAAGCTAAACTGCTAGCCGAACGTTATAGAAAAAATATAGAAGATAATTACTCAATCATTGCCGAGAATACAATACAGTGCACGTGTAGTATTGGCGTAGCTGAATTAGCAAAAGACGATGTTTTAAACGATTTGCTCAGTAAAGCTGATGTAGCGCTTTATGCTGCTAAAAATAAGGGGCGTAATTGCGTAATGTAGGATATGTTACGATGATTGCAATCTTACACCGTCTATTATAATTAACACTTATATCAATATCTTATCTATTTCAATTGACCCTGTTAGGTTGACATTGCCATACTCATCGCGGGCACTGTTGTTTAATCATTTAATGTGGAGTAATCTCAATATAGAATGATAAAACGTTCAAGGTGGCTACAATGAAGTTTCTCCTTGTGTTTATGAGCATTTGCCTCTTTATTGCAGGACTTCCTGCACAGGCAGCTGAGCTGCAAAACCATGCCTATGTGCTCGAAATCAATGGTGTTATCAGCCCAGCGACAGCAGATTATTTTGAGCGGTCATTAGATAAGATAGATCAAGCTAACACCGAACTTATTGTGTTGACCTTGGATACGCCCGGTGGTCTGGATTTATCGATGCGAAAGATCATTAAAAGGATCATCGCCTCCCCTGTCCCTATTATCAGTTATGTCTCTCCCAGTGGTTCGCGTGCTGCCAGTGCTGGCACCTATATTTTATATGCCAGTCATATTGCGGCTATGGCACCGGCGACTAATCTTGGCGCCGCCACTCCTGTTCAAATGATACCTTCGACCTTGCCCGATTCCGATAAGCCTTCATCAAACGACAAAACCGACAATAACGACTCTGCTGCACCACTATCTGATGCCATGCCCCATAAGATGATCAACGATGCTGTCGCTTATATTCGTGGCTTAGCAAAATTAAGGGGCCGTAATGAACAATGGGCCGAACAGGCGGTGCGTTCTGCCGTGAGTTTGCCTGCTGAAGATGCATTGCAACAACATGTTATTGATATTGTGGCAACGGATCAGTCTGATTTGTTTCGGCAATTAGATGGTCGAACCGTTACGGTGTTAGGTATGGAAAAAACACTTGATACTTCGCAGTTAGTGGTCATACCGATAGCACCCGATTGGCGAAATCGTGTGTTGGATGTCATCACCAATCCCAATATCGCTTATATTCTGATGTTGGTCGGTATTTATGGTCTTATTTTCGAATTTTCCAGCCCAGGCTCAGTCTTGCCTGGCACCATCGGCTCAATTTGCCTGTTACTGGCCTTGTTTTCATTTCAAGTTTTGCCGATCAACTATGCCGGGTTAGCATTGATCTTACTCGGTATGGCGTTGATGATAGCTGAAGCCTTTCAACCCAGTTTTGGCATATTGGGATTAGGTGGCATTGTGGCTTTTGTGGCCGGTTCGGTCATGTTAATTGATACCGACTTTCCAAGCTACGACATCAATATCGGTTTGATTGCAGGTTTTGCCTTTACCACAGCGCTGTTTTTTATTCTGGCTTTGGGTTTGGTTTTTAAATCGCGACGTCATCCTGTTGTGTCAGGCATGGAAGGCATGATCGGTGCTGAATGTGATGTGTTAGAAGGCTTCGATAATCAGGGATTAGTGCGTGTTCATAGTGAGATTTGGAATGCTCGCACCAATACGCCATTGAAAAAAGGTGACAAAGCTCGGGTAAACGCTATTCATGGCTTGATCTTGGATGTGGCTCCCGACATTACACAGGAGGAGTAACTATGACCTTATCTTTTGTATCTATTTTACTGCTAACAACATTGGCACTATTTTTCAGTGCAATACGCATATTGCGTGAATATGAACGTGGCGTGGTGTTTCTACTCGGTCGATTTTACGGCGTTAAAGGGCCGGGGTTCATTATCATCATTCCGTTTATTCAACAAATGGTACGGGTTGATCTACGTACTATAGTGATGGATGTGCCTACGCAAGATGTCATCTCCCGAGATAATGTGTCAGTCAAAGTCAATGCGGTAGTGTATTTCCGTGTAATTGATCCTGAAAAGGCGATTATTCAGGTTGAACATTTTTACGATGCGACCAGTCAATTAGCCCAAACAACCTTACGTTCGGTCTTAGGCCAACATGAGCTTGATGAGATGCTAGCCGAACGCGATAAACTCAATGTCGACATTCAGACTTTGCTTGATACTCAGACCGATGCGTGGGGAATCAAAGTGGCTAATGTTGAAATAAAACACGTTGATATTGATGAAAGTATGATCCGGGCAATTGCTCAACAGGCTGAAGCAGAACGTACGCGGCGAGCCAAAATCATTCATGCTGAAGGCGAACTGCAAGCCTCCGAGAAATTGCTGGCTGCCGCTCAGGTATTAGCACAACAACCACAAGCGATACAGTTACGTTATTTGCAGACCTTGACCGAAATAGCAGGTGATAAATCATCGACCATTGTATTTCCGCTACCTGTTGATTTTCTTAATACACTAGCAACAACAATGAAAGCGGCGGCAGATCCCGATAAACCCTAAACCAATCGAGACGTTCGCTCGACTCTAGCCAATAACTATTTATGGATAAGGATCGTACTATGAACACACAATTATCCAAACAGTATATTAATATTAAAAAAGACCATCCCGCGTTTTTTAAGGCACTGGAATCACTTGGAAAAACGATTAAGGAAGAAGGCCCGATTGATGAAAAAACGGCCCAACTGATTCAATTAGCTGCAGCAGCGACAATACATTCAGAAGGCGCGGTGCATAGCCATACCAAACGAGCAATAGAGGCTGGTGCAAGTGTTGATGAAATCCATCATTCCATCATTCTGTTAACCAGTACCATTGGCTTTCCTAATGTAATGGCGGCGTTAACATGGGTTGACGATATTGTTGATTAACCATGCAATTGCACATTTAATTGATCAACTACTTCTGCCCAGTCAGAGTCTTCAACAACACATTCTTCGATGAATGCAGCTTGTGCTGGCGTCCAGAAATGAGCATATTGCAAAGGCTCATTATCAAAAAGTTGATGGTGTCGAATAAAGTCAGAAATCGCCTGTTCATCATTATTTAAACCAAGCTGTAAGAACAGGTTAGCCATAGTATGCAGAGATGTATCCATGGTGATGCTCCGTGATAATACTGTTCGAAACAGATGTCAACCTTAACAAGATCAACACTACATAACCCTTTAATACATAACTTGAGCTTACGCTTTTTATGTTAATTGTAAAGAATGAACAGACAGAGAATGTGTGGGTTCTGGTGGTAAAACAGCACTATAATGTTTGCCTAATAATTAGCCTCCATTCCTGTACCAGTGTATTGGGAATCTAAAAACAAAGGAGATGTTCTTTGCAAAAACATCATATTAAAAATGGACGTTATCTCTTAATCAGTCTGTTTGCACTATCAATATTCTCAGTTGCAGCGCAACCACCAATGGGTGGCCCACCGCCTGAAGCACGACAAGCCTGTTCTGGTAAACAGCAAGGTGCCAGTTGTCAATTTACAACGCCTCGCGGACAAATAACGGGAAGCTGCCTGACCGTACCGGAAGGTAGTACAGTCTGTGTACCAATGAATGGCGACATGCCATCGAGGATGGCTTCGCCGAATGGTTCTAACATGTCAGGCGGGCCACAAGGTCATGTTGGAGGCAGACCTCAAACCGATATCATCGCTACAACTGCAGCTGCTCAAAAAGTCATAAGCCGTATTCCCGATACGCAACAAGGCAATTGTTTCGATGACAACAGTGTTATTCCCTGCCCACAATCAGGTCAAGCTTATGCAGGCCAAGATGCCCAATATGATGGCGCTAAACCAAGTTATCGTAGTAATGGTGATGGCACCATCACTGATCTAGTCACAGGTTTACTTTGGCAACAGGCACACAATGCCACCCGTCTTGGCTGGTATCAGGCTAAACAAGCATGTGATGATCTACAACTTGGTGGCTATGATGATTGGCGTATGCCTTCTATTCGTGAACTCTATTCGATCGCCGATTTTCGTGGTGGTGTCGGACGCCGTCCTTATCTTGATGATGTGTTTGAAATCCATGAACCTGACGCCTCAATATTAGAAGGTGACCGTTTTGCATCAAGTCACCATACCGATATGATGGGCCAAACTTGGTCGGCGACGCTTTACACGGGTGATCACTGGGATCGTAAAGGAGTCGAAGCGGCATTTTTTATGAATTTCCTCGATGGTCATATCAAGCAAGCGCCAACACAGGGTCAACAAGGTTTATTCTACCGTTGTGTGCGTGGCCCAGCATGGGGCAACAATGCCTTTGTTGATAATCATGATGCTACTGTCAGCGATCAGATGTCAGGCCTTACATGGCAACAATCGGATGATGGACAAACGCGTAATTGGCGCGATGCTCTAGCGTATTGCGAGGGACTGACGCTTGCAGATCATAATAACTGGCGTTTGCCTAACGTTAAAGAACTACAAAGCATTGTTGATTACAGTCAACACGATCCCGCACTAGATAATCGCTTCTTTAAACAAACTAACCATGCGGGTTGGTTTTGGTCATCTACCACCCACGGCGACAATATTAGCCAAGCTGATTATGTGTGTTTCGGCAAGTGTACGTCGATTGATGGCGTTGATGTCCACGGTGCTGGCGCACAACGTAGCGATCCAAAATCTGGCGATGCCAGCATGCATCGTGCTCAAGGCGGACAAAATGACGAAATTAGAATTAATAACTATGTGCGTTGTGTTCGCTAAGCCACTGCTGGTTCAACACGGTTACGGCCAGCGTGCTTAGCAGCATAAAGCCTATCATCCGCTTGGTGCAGCATTTTCTCGATACTGCCCAAGTTGAGATCAGCACTAACACCAATACTCATCGTAACCCGTAAATCAGGATTCAACTCATGCCATGGTTGTGACTCAATTAATTGACGCAAGTGTTCACAATGATTGATTGCTTGGTGCAACGTGGTTTCAGCAAAAAGAATGACAAATTCTTCACCACCATGTCGCGCCAAAATATCGCTCTTTCGACTGTGTTGGCGTAATAATGTCCCAACGCGACGCAATACTTCATCACCCATTGCATGGGAGAAGTTATCATTAATTTGTTTAAAATGGTCAAGATCCGCAATCATGACTGATAAGGGATGCCCAAAGCGTTTTGCCTGCTGAAATAATTGTCCAGCTTGTTCATTAAAATGACGGCGGTTATACAGTTGGGTCAGCGGATCACGAATACTCAACTCACGCAATTCATTATGTGCAAATGCCAATTCTGCACTCATCTGATTAAATGCAGCCGCAAGTTCACCCAATTCATCTTTCGTTCTGACTTGTACTTGTTGTTGCAATTCACCATCATTGCGCATCGAATGAATCGCCGTTGTTAATTCGTCCAAGGTGACGCTCATCCGGCGACCAAATAATAATCCCAACAAAATAGCGACTACTGCGGCAGCTAAAACCCCTGTGAGCAAAGCGCGACGCATAGCGTCAAGATAGCTTTGCTCTTCTGGTGTCAAGATCGGGCGACCTAACGGAATAGCTAAAACAGCTATGCGGTCACCAAGACGAATCGGACGCGCATCATCCAACAATGACTGCGGGACGAAGTCTCCAACAATATAGTCACCCGCAGCATTCACTACACGCCCATCAGGCGTTAATAACAGAAAATGAAAAGGTGGGCGACCTATGCGTGGCAGGGTAATATTCTCGCGTAATTGGCGAGGCAGTATTGGTGGACCATTACGTAAATGATGCTCATGCACAAAGTGATTGAAAGATTCATTGCGTTGCGCTTCTTCCCATGTTCCATATTTCTGCAGGTAAGCAGTCACATCTCTTTGAAAATTACCAAATGCATCATCCATCAAGGATTGGCTAAAATCACGCATCAACAACCAATAAGCCGTTCCACCAACCATCGCGGCGCTGACTAAACCAGCAATCAGTAGTGTGGCAGTCAGTTTACTGCGTAACTTCATGATATTCCCTTTCAAACTTATGCAAATTTATAATGCGAGTGTTTACCAGATGAGGCTTAATCTAACGAAGACATTTTAGCAGAGCTTAATTGTATGTCTGTCTACTTCATCACTAATTCAATCAACTTCTATTCCACGACAAAAAAAGTTCATAATCATAACACTATTTTAACAAGCGACTTTTCTTAGATTGCTCTCGCTAACTACCTACTTTTACTCATAATTATTCGTAATAGTAATCGTACAATAAATCTTGTAATATCAAACTCAATGAGATCGAACGCTGAACGATGCTCTCTTCAGTCCCTATTTCTGCTTTCATGCTGGGCTGGGCTGGGCTGGGCTGGGCTGGGCAGATTTATATTCAACAATTAGGAGAATGCCAAATGGGTTTTGTGAAAGAATTTAAAGATTTTGCAGTAAAAGGCAATGTTGTCGACATGGCAGTGGGTATTATTATAGGTGCCGCATTTGGTAAAATTGTCGCCTCATTTGTAAGAGATATCGTTATGCCACCACTAGGCTTACTTATTGGTGGTGTTGATTTTTCTGAACTATCCGTCGTTTTAAAAGAAGCCCAAGGCGAAGCCGCCGCCGTTGCCATCAACTATGGTGCATTTATTCAAACTTTGGTTGATTTTGTCATTGTAGCTCTGGCTATTTTTGTCGCGATCAAAGCCATGAATGTGCTTAAAAAGAAAGAAGAAGCGGAGCCTTCTACACCACCAAAGCCATCAAATGAGGAAGTGTTATTATCCGAAATACGTGATTTATTAAAACAAAAGTCTTAGTTGACGTTTGTTAGTCAGTTGAAAGTCTTCCGAGCTCTCAACTGACTCGATAAATTTACCCGATTAAGGCTTAGCAAAATAATGTTTGGCCTGCTCACAATCAAGTTTGATCTGTTCAATCAATCTATCTAAATCAGAGAATTTTTGTTCATTACGCAATTTATGTAAAAAATGCACTTGCACATGCTCACCATAAATCTCCCGATTAAAGTCGAATAAATGCACTTCTAATAACGCTTTTTCAGCACCACTAATGGTTGGCCTAACGCCGACATTGGCAACACCTTGAATCGGTTCACCTTCGACACCAAATAGTTGAACAGCATACACACCACTTAAAGGCACTTTATGGCGATGCAAATGAATATTTGCAGTAGGAAACCCCATGGTGCGACCACGTTTATCGCCATGAGCAACGCGACCACTCATACGAAATGGATGACCAAGTAATTTTTCTGCCAAAATTAAGTCACCTGCTTCCAGTGCTTTACGAATGCGAGTACTGCTGACACGTTTTTGCTCAATAGCAAAGGTATGCATATTAACCACCTGAAAACCATGCTGTTTACCTGCTTGTTGTAATAGCGCGAAGTCACCTTGCCGAGCTTTACCAAATTTAAAATCATCACCGACAACTAAATAGCGCACATTTAAACCTTGGACTAACAAACGCTCAATAAAGCTGTGTGCAGTCATATCCGCTAATTTTTTATCAAAACGTAAAACACAAAGTTGTTGAATTGAATAACAACGCAGCGCTTCAACTTTTTCGCGAAAACGACATAATCGTGCTGGTGCTTTATCTAGTGCAAAAAATTCATTCGGTTGCGGTTCAAATGTAATGACTACTGCTGGCAAGCCAAGGGTATCGCCTTTCATTGCTAATTGGCTTAATACAGCTTGATGTCCAAGGTGGATGCCATCAAAGTTTCCGATAGTAGCAACACAGCCGGTGACTGGTTGCGGAGGTAAGTTATGTAAACCTCGAATAATTCTTTGCATATTAATTTTAAAATCACTGATAGTAAATGGTAACAGCCTAAAGCTTATGTCTAAAACAATCCAGCAGGCAATAATACGACGATTAACCTATAATATGCACTGACTCGATTTTTGGTTAGAGACCGTCATGGTAGCAAAAAAGAAAAAACTCGATTATGAAGCGGCTGTAGCAGAGCTGGAATCATTAGTAGAACGTCTTGAACAAGGCGATATTAGCCTCGAAGAATCACTTAAACTCTATGAAAGCGGCGTATTGCTAACGCGTGATTGCCAAGAAGCCTTGCAATCAGCAGAGCAGAAAGTTCAAATGTTAATACAACAATCCGGCCAATCAAGTTTGGTGGATTTTGACCCAAATACGTCTGAATCGTGACAGCAGGTTTTAGCCTTACGACCTGGATGCAACAGCGCCAGCAACGCATTGAGCACGTACTTTCTACACACATTCCTGAAAGCGGTCATACTACGAATAAAACATCAGCTCAATTGCTTGAGGCGATGCGCTATTCAACCTTAGGTGGTGGCAAACGTCTACGCGCTTTATTAGTCTATGCCACGGGTGAAGCTCTCAATGCTGATTTAAGCTTACTTGACCCACCCGCCTCTGCCGTTGAAATGATCCATGCCTATTCCTTGGTACATGATGATATGCCGATCATGGATGATGATGATTTACGGCGTGGTCGCCCAACCTGTCATAAAGCATACAACGAAGCAACCGCATTATTAGTTGGCGACGCATTACAATCTTTAGCGTTTGAGGTACTGTGTTCTGACCAGTTATCGCCATTCCAACAAAGCAACATGGTCAAAACCTTAGCATTACAGTCTGGTGTTTTTGGTATGGCCGGTGGACAAGCTATCGATTTAGAATCTGTCGGTCAGCAATTGAGTTTAGATGCATTACAAAAAATGCATGAATTAAAAACAGGTGCTTTGATTCGAGCCAGTGTACGACTAGGTGCCCTTGCCTCACAACATAGCGATGACCATACTTTAGTCAAATTAGATAATTATGCTAAAGCGATTGGCTTAGCGTTCCAGGTTCAAGATGATGTGCTCGATGTTATTGCGGACACTGAAACATTGGGTAAAACCCAAGGTGCAGATATTAGTTTAAATAAACCGACCTACCCTGCATTATTAGGACTTGATGTTGCACAACAAAAAGCAATAGATTTAATAGATAAAGCACTTTCTGAGCTTGATGACTTAGCCTTTGATACACATATTCTTGCAGACTTAGCGCAATTTGTTGTGAAACGTAGCCACTAACATTATGAAAAATGATATGGATAATAACATCCTTGCCCACATTGATAGTCCAGAAGACTTACGGCAATTGGATAAAAAACAGTTACCTAAATTAGCTGAAGAAATCAGATCACTGATTGTGAATAGCGTCCAACAAACCGGTGGGCATATTTCCTCTAACCTCGGTGTGATTGAGCTGACATTAGCGTTACATTATGTGTTTGATACGCCCAATGATCGACTTGTGTGGGATGTAGGTCATCAAAGTTATGTTCATAAAATTCTCACTGGTCGTCGCAATCAAATGCACACAATGCGTCAAGCAGGCGGCTTATCTGGTTTTCCTAAACGTAGTGAAAGTGCTTATGACGCCTTTGGTGTCGGGCATTCCAGCACCTCAATTAGTGCTGCTTTAGGTATGGCAATTGCTTCTCAAAATAATGCTGAGCCTCGTCATTCTATAGCCATCATTGGAGATGGTGCATTAACGGCTGGACAGGCTTATGAAGCTTTGGCTCATGCTGGTGATTTAGAAGCTAACTTATTAGTTATCCTTAATGACAATGAAATGTCGATCTCTAAAAATGTCGGCGGCATGTCTAATTATCTTGCTAAATTATTATCTGGTAGTTTTTATGCCTCAGCACGTGAAGGCAGTAAAAAGGTATTAGAAAAGTTGCCTTCTGCATGGGAATTTGCTCGCAGAGCGGAAGAACATGTTAAAGGTATGATGATCCCTGGTACCTTATTCGAAGAAATGGGCTTCAACTATATCGGGCCGATTGATGGACATGATCTTGATACCTTAATTGCAACCCTAACCAACCTTCGCGAACGTAAAGGACCTCAATTTCTTCATATCGTCACCAAAAAAGGTAAAGGCTATGAACCTGCGGAATTACAACCAGGTAAGTTCCATGGTGTCAGCCCAGCCAATAGTAAACCTTCAGGTCCGACCTATACCCAAGTATTTGGCCAATGGTTATGTGACATGGCAAAAGAGTCCAAACAGTTAATAGGTATCACACCAGCAATGTGTGATGGCTCTGGTCTCAATGCTTTTTCAGAGCAATTTCCTGATCGCTATTTTGATGTCGGTATCGCAGAGCAACATTCGGTAACACTAGCTGCCGGTATGGCATGTGAAGGTAAAAAACCGGTAGTCGCCATATATTCTACTTTCTTACAACGCGCTTATGATCAGCTGATTCATGATGTTGCATTACAAAATTTACCGGTGTTATTTGCCATAGATCGTGGCGGTTTAGTCGGTGCAGATGGTGCAACCCATGCAGGTAGTTTTGATCTGAGTTATTTGCGTTGTATCCCTAATATGGTTGTGATGACACCGGCTGATGAAAATGAATGTCGTCAAATGCTAACAACCGGCTACCATCATAATGGTCCGGTTGCGGTTCGTTATCCGAGAGGTGCAGGTATTGGCGCACAAATTGAATCAGAATTAACTACACTTGAAATCGGTAAAGCTCAATTAAAACGCCAAGGTCAAAAAATCGCTATTTTGGCCTTTGGCACGATGGTGCAACCTGCTATTGATGCCGCGGAACAAATTGATGCAACCGTTGTTAATATGCGCTTTGTGAAACCACTTGATCAAAATGTGATTAAAACCATCGCAGACACGCATGACTTAATTATTACTATTGAAGAAAATGCAGCATTAGGTGGTGCAGGTTCAGCCATCGCAGAATATCTATTATCGATAGGTAGTCATACCGCTATATCAATCATGGGATTACCAGATAAATTCATTGATCATGGCGAACATAAACAACAATTAGCAGACTGTGGCCTAGATGCGAACGGTATTATTGATACCGTTAGGCAGCATTTTCCGGCATAATGTTCTGTTATCCACAGTAATACCTGAGTATAATAGTCAACTATGAGCGCTACCTATACCTTAAAAATTTTAGCTGATTTTGCTTCTGCACATACCCTGAGAGACTATCCAGGGGATTGTAGCCGTATGCATGGTCACAATTGGAAATTGGAAGTTGAAGTCACTGCCACAGCACTGAATGATCATGGCATGGGCATGGACTTTAAAACCATTAAAACTGCTACCCGCGAGTTAGCCAAAACATTGGATCATCGTTATCTTAATGATATACCGCCGTTCGATGTGGTTAATCCGACAGCAGAAAATATCGCTCAATATTTCTATCAAAATTTGAGTACAACCCTAAATAACGATATCGCAAAAGTATCAGGCGTTACCCTTTGGGAAACGGATCGTGCTTGCGTGCGTTATAGCGAGGACTAATAAAAAAATGACAACAGATATCAAACCAGATTGCTGTGATGAAATTGAAGATGTTCAAAATATTGCTGATAAACGTCATATTGCAATCGACAAAGTCGGTATCAAAGATATTCAACATCCTGTAAAAGTAAGCGATCGCACCAGTGGTGAACAACACACGATTGCTCATTTTAATATGTATGTGAATTTGCCTCATCAATTCAAAGGCACTCACATGTCACGCTTTGTTGAGATTTTAAACAAACATGAACGTGAAATCACTGTTAAATCATTCCGCGAAATGTTGGGTGAAATGACAGAACGTTTACAAGCCGAATCTGGCTATATTGAAATGGCCTTTCCTTATTTTGTAAATAAAGAAGCACCTATCAGTAAAGTGAAAAGTTTGATGGATTATCAAGTCAGCTTTATCGGTGAAATTACAGGTGATAAAACCGACGTTATGGTGAAAGTAGTTGTCCCCGTAACGAGTCTTTGCCCATGTTCTAAAAATATTTCTGACTATGGTGCCCACAACCAACGTTCACACGTAACAGTAACTGTTCGTGCTGATCGCTTCATTTGGATTGAAGATATTATTGATATGGTTGAACAAGAAGCATCATGTGAAATTTTCGGTTTATTAAAACGTCCAGATGAAAAATATGTCACTGAACGTGCTTATGATAATCCTAAATTTGTTGAAGATATCGTACGTGATATTGCCGCTCGTCTTAATGATGACAAACGCATTAATGCCTATACGGTTGAATCAGAAAACTTTGAATCTATTCATAACCACTCGGCATATGCATTGATTTCTAACGGTTTCTAACAATCCTTAGCTAATCAAAAGCCCCTGTTAGTTTTAGCTAATAGGGGCTTTTTTATATGGCTAGAATTTCTTTTTCAACTGCAATTTTTTATCGGTACGTTGCATATCAAGTTGACCTAAAAAGCTCATCCCTAATAATGCTACCGTCGGTTCAGCACCATCAATTACCATTGCTTCAACGTTATAAAGCTTGATATCACCAACTTGTACTTGATCTAATTTCACCTGATACGCAATCTCAACTTGTGATGCCGTTTTCACGGCTATTTGTGGTGCTTTTAAATAATCAATGTTTAATCGTCTTGCTGTATCAGCATTTAACGCAATAGTTGAAGCACCCGTATCGACAATAAAACTCACGGTATAGCCATTAATACTTCCGCTAGTAAGATACATGCCATTGGTTGGCCATAAGTTGACAACAGGTTGCGCAACCGGAGGAGTGTAATGTGTTCCAATATGAGAACCCAAAACATAGTCTGACTGCTTACCATTAACCTCTAATACTGCTTTCTGACTGCTAGCAGAAATAAGCTTAACGCCTTCAGGACTAGTCTTACCTACGCTCAAAATGCGTTGTGTATGATTGATTTCGACTACCGCATGATCAGCAAATAACCCAACAACCACAATCTGTAACTCATCAGACCATACGGCTTGAGTATTTAACAGTATAATGGCGGCCAATAACCAAGATTTAATCATATAAATCAACCTTTTTAGTCTAATTTTTCCACGATAGAATAACAGCGAATAGAAATGAATACATCCACTTTACCATCCATTACTGGTGTCATATTAGCCGGCGGTCGTGCACAACGTATGGGTGGCAATGATAAAGGTCTAGTTGCATTCAATCACAAGCCATTAATTAGCTATGCAATAAAAGCACTCGCACCACAAGTTGATCAACTTGTTATTAATGCTAACCGAAACTTAGACAGTTATAAAGCCTTTGGCTATCCCGTCATTGAAGATAGTGTTACTGGATTTTGTGGCCCTTTGGCCGGCATGTTAAGTGCCATGGAAACAGTTACTACTGACTATATTCTTACTTCACCTTGTGATTCGCCTAAGATATCTTCGCAACTACGCCAAAGAATGATGGAAACATTATTATTACAACAGGCTGATATCGCTGTTGCTCATGATGGTGAACGCTTACAGCCTGTATTTTGTTTAATCCCAACCTCGCTCAAAGATGATTTAGCAGACTTTTTAGGAAATGGTGATCGTAAGATAGATCTTTGGTTAGCACGCCATAAATTGGCTCTAGTCAATTTTTCAGATCAACCTGATACGTTTGCTAACTTCAATCGTCCTGAAGATTTAGCAACATCAGAAGAGAAAGTCTCCTCTCCCGTTCCTATGATTGGTTTTGCAGCATTTAGTGGTACCGGAAAAACGACCTTATTGCGCCAACTTATTCCTGAATTAAGAGCACGTGGTTTAGAGATGGCAGTTATTAAACATGCCCACCATAATTTTGATATCGACGTGCCCGGTAAAGACAGCTACGAAATACGTCAAGCTGGCGCGCAACAGGTATTAGTCTCATCAAGTAGATTAATGGCATTAATGGAAACACAACCACCAGAACTTGAAGAACCACGTCTAGCTGAGCTGATTCCGAGATTAAATAGCAATGCTCTCGATCTTATCTTGGTTGAAGGCTTCAAACATGAAAATATTGCCAAAATTGAACTGCATAGACCGAGTTTAGGCAAGCCTCTACTCTATCTTGAAGATAGTAATATTATTGCCATTGCTAGCGACCAAGTTATTGATAATGTCACGATTGATCAACTTGATTTAAATAAAGTTGATAAAATTGCTGATTTTATTCAACACTTTATTTCAAGCTGGGCAAACTAATATGGCTCAATTTATACCGCAAGCAAGTTGTGCTGATCCCCAAGAAACCAATTCGTTGAGCGTCAATCAAGCGAGAGAACGCATTGCACAATTGATTAAGCCTGTTACGTCATGGCAAAAATGCCCATTACGTGATGCTCTGGATCGCGTATTACATTGCGAGATTACATCACCAATTCAGGTGCCTGCTCATAATAATTCCGCCATGGATGGTTATGCCATTTATGGCGACGATCTATCTACAGATCCGACTAGTCTCAAACAAGTTGGTACTGCTTTTGCTGGCCACCCTTTTGATGGTGATGTGCAACGTGGTCAATGTGTTCGCATAATGACCGGCGCTATGATGCCGCAACAATGTGACACCGTCATCATGCAAGAACATGTTGAAGTCAATGAAGACATGATTACAGTCCACGGGCAACACAAGCAAGGGCAAAATGTACGTTTTGCTGGTGAAGACTTAACAACTGGTCAAACTGTACTGGCTGAAGGTCATCGCATCACGGCGGCTGATCTTGGTTTGATTGCATCATTAGGCATTGCTGAAGTTACCGTTACACGTAAACTACGCGTCGCTTTTTTCTCGACCGGCGATGAATTGCGTTCGATTGGTGAGACATTAGAACCCGGTCAAATTTACGACAGCAATCGCTATACACTCTATGGCATGCTGAAAAAATGTGATGTTGAACTCATTGATATGGGCGTAATAGCAGATGAAAAACAAGCGTTACGTGACGCGTTAACCTTGGCTGCTCAGCAAGCCGATGTTGTGATTACTTCTGGTGGCGTTTCAGTTGGTGATGCCGACTACGTTAAAGAAATGCTTGATGAACTTGGTCACGTTGATTTCTGGAAAATAGCAATGAAACCTGGTCGACCACTCGCGTTTGGTCAAGTAAATGATGCTTTATTCTTTGGACTTCCAGGTAATCCTGTTTCTGTAATGGTCACGTTTTATCAATTTGTAAAACCAGCATTGGCGGCATTATCAGGACAAACTGAACACATCTCACAACAACTTCGCGTTAATTGTATTAGTACAATTAAAAAACGTGCTGGTCGCTTTGAATTTCAACGCGGAATTTTATTCAACAACGATAATGGCGAACTTGAAGTCAAAACCACCGGCGAACAAGGTTCTGGAATTTTACGTTCAATGAGTATTGCCAATTGTTTTATTTTATTAGACGAACACTGTGATGGTATTAAGCCCAATACACTGGTCACTGTTCAACCTTTTTCAGGTCTTATTTAAATGTCCGATACCGCTACACCTGCAAAACAAATAACCGAGTTTAATAAACTGCGTAAACGCCTTCGTCGTCAAGTAGGTCAAGCGATTGCTGACTATAATATGATCCAAGATGGCGATAAAGTCATGGTCTGCCTATCTGGCGGAAAAGATAGTTATACCCTGCTCGATATTCTGCTGAATTTGCAAAAACACGCGCCTATTCAATTTGACTTAATCGCGGTCAATCTTGACCAAAAACAACCTGGTTTTCCTGAAGATATCTTGCCTAACTACTTAACATCAATTGGCGTGCCTTTTCATATTATTGAAAAAGATACTTACAGCATCGTAAAAGAAGTCGTGCCTGAAGGTAAAACCACATGTGGTATTTGTTCACGTCTTCGCCGTGGTTCCCTCTATGGTTATGCCAGACAGAATGGCATTACTAAAATCGCTTTGGGCCACCATCGTGATGATATTATCGAAACCGCATTTTTAAACATGTTTTATGGCAGCAAAATTAAAGCCATGCCACCAAAACTCTTAAGTGATGATAAAACCAATATCTTGATTCGCCCTCTTTGCTACAGCAAAGAAGCTGATATTATTCGCTACGCTGACCATCAGAAATTTCCCATTATTCCCTGTAATTTATGTGGCTCTCAAGAAAACCTTCAGCGCCAAGTTATCAAAGAAATGCTTCAAGGTTGGGAAAAACAACACCCAGGCCGTCTGGAAAATATCTTTCGTAGTCTACAAAACATTTCGCCATCACAACTTGCTGACAATGCCCTATTCAATTTCCAAGATTTAGAGCTACAGCGTCAAGCTCCCACCGGATTGGAAGATGAAAACTATGACAATCAGCAATTTCCTCTGGCAAGAGAAGGATAATCTTGTCTGGCAATGATTATCTAAGCTTGGTAATCACTCATTAACGTGATTACTCAAAATTAAAAGTTATGCACCAAATTGATCCGAATCATTTTGACTCAAAAATATAAAGTTATTACATTTTAAATTAATCACATAACGCCATAAGGTATTGTTTTAAATCAAATTAAGTTGTTTGTATATTTTTTAATCAATTTGAATGAGGTCATTACAGAATAATGACTTAGGGACTTTCCCCTATTTTAATCACAGAGTTATCCACAGAAATTGTGAGTAAGTGCATAAGTCATTGAATTTCTGTTTTTTGAGAATTAAAACGCTAATATTTATATTCCTTACAAGGAGTAATATGCCCCTTACACTAAGCTTAAGAAATGTATTTTCCTTCTAGCATTTTCCTGTTCAGATCTCTTGACAGTGCAAAGTTATGCACTATTAATTTTGGTTGTTAAACTTTGTTAACAACAAGTATCGCTAAGTCATTGATCTTACTTCGCAAGGATCTATATTGTTGATTTTATTAACATTTAATACAGTGGTCATTTTTTAACCAATTTGAGAGTGTCTGTTAAAGAATAACGACTTAGCGAGTTTCCCTGATTTTAACCACAGAGTTATCCACAGAAAATGTGAGTAACTCTGTAAGTTATTGAATTGTTCTTTTTTGATTAAAAAGAACTTAGATTGTTGGCGTAAAATTTTCGGAAAACTCCAATGCGTTTCCATCTGGATCACGGCAAAAGAACGCTGCTCGACCAGATTTACTTCTCGAAAAAGTAATGTCGGCAGCTTCCAAGCGTTTAGCTAATTCATCTAAATTATCAACTACTAATGCTACGTGTTTATCTTTACCACCATGCTCTGGTCTACCTTCTTTAGAGTCAGGGTTTGGTAATTGCATTAAATGCAGTTGTTGGCCACTGTCGCCTAAATCTAACCAAGCACCATCGAATGGAAAGTTAGGGCGCGACATGTTTTGTTTAATTTGTAAAACACCACAATAGAATTCCAATGAACGTTGAACATCTTCAACGAGAAAGCTGGCGTGGGCTATAGATTTAATCACTTATGCAATCCTCCAAAATTTGACATAGCACTATCTTCTTTAAATGAAATGATAGCACTCTGGCTATTCATTAACAGTGATTTCAAATTTTGTAACACCGTAACCAGCAATAAGAATTAAAATGCCACCCACCCATTCATGTATAGATAACACTTCATCCGTTAACCACCATGCAGACAGTGCGGCTACGACTAATTCAAATAGCATGATTACTGCTGCACGATACACAGGCATTCTAGCCAGACCATACAACACAGCAATATTCATCGCAATCATCGCGAACCAGCCTATTGCTGCTGCACTTAACCACACTGAACTAGCAACCATTGGCACGGGCGAACTTTGAAACAATAAGATAACAGCAGACACCAATACCACACCCCACCATATCCCCCCGACTTTCATTGTCATTGATACATCACCTAATTTACGTGCTAGTACGTTATTGACTGAGAAAGCGAGACTGGCAATTAACGCGAGCCAATCACCCAAGCCTTTTGGCCATGGCCAACCTATTATTGGATCCCACAACATTATTATTGAGCCCAATATAGCAAGACAAAACATCACAATCGCCATTGGTGATAATTTTTCACCCAACCACCAGCGACCTAGTACAACAGACCAAATGGGGGACAAATAGAACAGCAACATTACCCTCATTACTTCACCTTCAATTAAGGCGGATAGAAAAGCGACATTTGTTATACCCGCAGCAAGCGATATCCAGATGAGATCAGATGTAATTTTGCTAAAAAATCTCTCCTTAATCATAAAAGGCAACGCCACAACAGCTGCGGCTAAATACATCACAAGTGATGTCCACACCGCTGACATGCCTGCCTGATCTAATATGCGCATTGGGTACCAAATGACGCCCCACATTGCGGATGAAAACAAGACAGAAGCGATGGCCAAATTATTTTCTGGAATTGTTTTAATTAACATATATGTCTGCTATATCCTGTCTTGATGGTCTAATCAAAAATATCTCTAGCATAACTATTCGATTCAATTTTCGATTATTGTCTATAACCCGCTATAATAGTCGGATTTTCCAGTTATTTAATCTGTTATGAACCCTGACTTAGCTCAACTGCACCCTTATCCGTTTGAAAAACTTGCTGAATTAAAAGCAGGATGCACTCCGCCTAAGGAGCTAGCCCATATTGCATTGTCAATTGGTGAACCCAAACATCCAACGCCTGGCTTTATTACTGAAGCCGTCATTGAGCATTTGCATGGTCTATCAAGCTACCCAACAACAGCAGGCACACTTGAACTCCGTCAAGCTATTGCACAGTGGTTAAATAAGCGTTTCCAGCTATCAGGCCATATTGATATTGCATCACAAATTCTACCTGTAAATGGCACTCGTGAAGCTTTATTTGCATTTGCCCAAGCTGTGATTGATAGAAATAAAACTGATCCTATTGTTGTTATGCCGAATCCCTTCTATCAAATTTATGAAGGTGCAGCGATTTTAGCCGGCGCACAACCTCACTTTCTAAACTGCGAAGCTAGTCATAACTTCATTCCTGACTTTGATAGTGTCAGCCCAGAGATCTGGCAGCGCTGCCAACTTCTCTATCTATGTAGTCCGGGTAACCCTACTGGTGCAGTCATTGATCAAGCGACATTAACAAAAGTGATCGAACTCGCACATCAATATGATTTCATTATTGCTTCTGATGAATGTTATTCCGAAATTTATCCAGATAGCGGCGAACCACCTGTTGGACTTTTACAAGCAGCGATTGCGGCGGGTTATAACGATTTAAGTCGCTGCGTTGTGTTTCATAGCTTATCTAAACGTTCCAATGCCCCTGGCCTACGTTCTGGTTTTGTCGCTGGTGATGCTAAAGTTTTAAAAGACTTCCTTCGCTACCGTACTTACCACGGTTGTGCGATGCCACCGTCAACCCAATCGGCTTCAATTGTAGCTTGGAATGATGAAGCTCATGTGGCTTATAACCGCGAACTATATACTCAAAAATTCAATGCTGTATTAGCTATTTTGTCACCGGTGATGAATGTTAGTTTGCCAGAAGCTGGCTTCTATTTATGGGCTGAAACACCCATTGCTGACACTGACTTTGCCCGCCAATTATTTGATCAGCAGAATGTCACCGTCTTACCAGGAAGCTATTTAGCTCGTGACACTGAAAACGGTAACCCAGGCCAAAACCGAATTCGCATGGCCTTGGTCGCACCACTTGAAGAATGTGTTGAAGCAGCACACCGTATCAAACATATGATTGAAAATTTATAAAATTCCAACTGGAGAAATTCTAAAATGAGCGATATCCAACAAATTATTGAACAAGCTTTTGAAAATAGAGCTGAAATCAATCCTAAAAATGCTGATGCTGATGTCCGTAATGCGGTCAACGAAGCATTAGCAATGCTTGATAACGGCACAGCGCGTGTTGCTGAGAAACAAAATGGTGACTGGGTTGTTAACCAATGGCTAAAAAAAGCGGTCTTGCTTTCATTCCGTTTAAATGACAACAAAATCATGCCTGGCGGCGAAACAAACTACTTTGATAAAGTTGATCCTAAATTTGCTAGTTTCAGTGAAGCAGACTTTAACACTGCTGGCGTACGTGTTGTGCCACCAGCGATGGCGCGTCGAGGTTCTTATGTTGCGCCAGGCGTGGTATTAATGCCTTCTTACGTTAACATTGGTGCCTATGTTGATTCAGGCACAATGGTTGATACATGGGCGACCGTTGGTTCATGTGCACAAATTGGTAAAAATGTTCACCTTTCTGGTGGTGTTGGTATCGGTGGTGTATTAGAACCATTACAAGCTGGTCCAACTATTATTGAAGATAATTGCTTCATTGGTGCTCGTTCTGAAGTTGTTGAAGGTGTGATTGTCGAAGAAGGTTCTGTTATCTCAATGGGTGTTTACATTGGCCAAAGTACAAAAATCTTCAACCGCATGACAGGTGAAGTCAGTTACGGCCGTATTCCTGCTGGTTCTGTTGTTGTATCAGGTAACTTACCGTCTAAAGATGGTACATACAGCCTTTACTGTGCTGTTATCGTCAAACAAGTTGATGCTAA
>JBFIJJ010000021.1:0-20660 GCA_041600795.1 Methylophagaceae bacterium
CGGTTTGAGGTGTGACATATTGACCTTCACGAGCACCAATGTTGATAACGACACCATTAAAAGGCGAGTGGATGTGAATGTTCTTTTTAATTTCGCCGGTTCGTTCCATATCCTTAATTTGGTGTTCGGGTACATCAAGAAATTCCAGCCGTTCACGGGCTGACTTGACCATTTGTTTCGCACCAAAACTAATATCCTCAAACGGACTTTTTTCTAAGGTTTTAGCGCTTTTGAGTGCTAATAAATATTCCTGAGAACTAGTCACTAATTGTGGTGAATAAATACTTAAGAGCATCGTATTCTTGTCAACTGTGGTACCGGTCTTGTCGATAAATAGTTTCTCTATCCAACCCTCAATTTTGGGATGAAGGCGGGTGATGTGTTCTTCGTCATAAGCCACGCGTCCAGCAGTTGAAATATCATGAGAGAGTGAGGTAATGGTTGCGATAGCGGTTCTCACCCCCATGTTTTGCACGGTAACTGGATCAATTTCGACCGTACCTGTCGGTTCATCCATATTTGACTTTTTGCCATCAGCATAGACCGGAATATAATCCATGCCCATATAATCTTTAGCGGGTGTGGGCGAGGTAATTTCTGGGTTCATCGGGTTACGGTAGAACAAGGGTTTAGCCGGTTCAGTCTTGACCATTTCCTGTGAAGAGGGCGATGGACTAAGTTGTTGACCAAACCAATAGACAGATAAGGCACCTAATGCAATACCTGCGGTTAATGTCAACGTAACCAAAACAGGTTTATTCATAAATATTCTCCTCACCAACGGTGGCGACTAATTTGGCTAAGGCTGATTGACCTTCACTAATGCTTTGCCACAGGCTGGTTTCGTAGTTGTATTGCGTGATCTGAGCACGGATCAGGTTAAGAAAATCGACTTTATTAACCTGATAACCTGCCAACATTGAGGCTACTGTTTGACGAGCCTGAGGGATCACGCCCGTTTTAAATAATGAGACTTGTTGTTGGGTGCGATCATATTCAGCCAATGTTGCAGTTATATCGGCCTGTATTGTTAACCAACGATCTTGCAAGGCATATTGTTGTTGTTTAATTTCGCTACTGCGTTGGGATATAACCTTTCTTTGTTTGCTGTCAGCAAATAAAGGCACATTAATACCAATGCGTAGCGATAGCAGATCAGAACGATTATCACCATTTGGATTGTGGCCTTGTCGGAAACCATAAGCAGCACCGACATTAAAATCAGGCAATAAATCACGTTCTGCCAGTTTGCGACGGGCTGTGGCGGCTTCGATCATTAATCGTTGTTCAGCCAGTTCAGGTCGATTAGCTTGTGCCAGTTGCATAATGTCTGGTGCCGGCTTTAGGCTAGGTAATTCCGTATCAATATCCGTTAATATGGGTAATGTAATCACGCTATCAGTAGCACGATTAAGTAGGGCATTGAGACGAGCTACCTCTTGTTTTCGTTTACTGTCCAATTGGATTTTTTGATCGATCAATTTTGATAGCTCAAGCTGCGCCAACAATACATCCTGCTGTAAACCCTGACCTACTTTATATTTAGTTTGAGCTATCTCAATAAACTGTTTTAACAATGTGTTGTTGATATTGATAACCTCAAGCGATCGATCAAGATAAAACAAACGCCACCACAGCGTTTTAACATCACGATTGAGTTGAAGCCGGATCTCATCAACCCGACTATTGGCAGCATTTGCCATATAACGTGCAATACTTTCTTTTAATGCTAATTTGCCGGGATAAGGGATCTGTTGGCTAATGCCAAACTGCATTTGAGTCATTGCTTCTTGATCGACATTTAACGTGTCCGTTGGCAGATTAAGCGCATTAAAGCTGATAACAGGATCAGGCAAACTCGCTACTTGTGATGGAATAGCAGCCATAGCCTCGGCACGAGCAAGCATTTCGGACAAGCCCAGATTATCAGCTTGAACACGTAGCAACGCATCAGCCAAAGTCAACGGCTTGCTGGACAAAACCTTCTGTTCAGAAGTGTGTTCTGGCAATGACAAATCTAATGCTTGTGCCTGGCTTAATTGAGCGAAGCACAGCAATGACATAATGACGAGTATTTTTTTATCAAGAGGACAGGATAATTTCCACATAACACAACACCTTTTTGGCGTTATTAACAACGGCATCAATACAGATGACGTACAAATGCAGCAATTCAATCAAGCTAAAACGTTAGGTAATAACGATTATTTGCGATTGAGACCGCGTATTGAGTTAGTGTGAAATAGGTGGGCGTAGCAGGGGAAGCGGCTGTTGAAATAAGCTACTGACATTAAACATCGCGTACCGAGGTTGAGCATAGTAACTGATGTCTAAATTAAAACTCTGGGCAGGAATGCCTAAGCTGGTAGAACAGCTATTATGAGCGCTTTTACAATTGTGCTGATCTGAACAATGACTACATTTATTATGCATAGTCTGATCATCATGATGGTTGTTCATATCCATAGTCATAATCGTTTGCGTGTTGCCAGATAGGTTAATATCAGGCGCAGCATTAACTACCGTCATCGGCAAATACATCATGATAGTAATCAAAGCGAACAGCAATCGTTTAGTCATGTTATTTATAATAGTGCTTCACGCGACACTATTCAATATAAATAATTATGGTTATTGCATGGTACGAAAATTAAGCACATGAGTTCACCTCATGGTATCGCTGGATCTCGCATAATTTCTAATCTAACTCTATTGAGCTTGTAAAACTGCCATAAAAGTCTATGATGCTAGTTCTGGGATATGATTACAAAACATACGTTACACATTGATTGTTAAAGGTTTAATGATATAACTAGACAAGGAATATAGTGATGAATGACAGTGAGAATGTAGTTGTACGTTATTTTGATGCATGGAATTCTCACAATGGTTACGCCATTATCAGTACATTTATTGACGGTGGTTTGTATCAAGATCCAATTATGACAGCGCAGGGCGAAGCAATTGCACTTTATGCCCAAGACTTGTGGACCGCTTTTCCCGATCTCTATATTGAAATAATCAATAAATTAGAAGCTGAACAGGGCGATACAATCGCGGTTGAATGGCTTATGACCGGTACAAATACTGGACCCATAAACGGTCTGCCACCTACAGGAAAATCAATTGCTGTGGCAGGTGCAGATATTATCAAGATTGTTGACAACAAAATCTCTTCAGTAAAAGGTTATTTTGATAGTTATGCTGTTCCCAAACAATTGGGATTACAACTATTAGTACAATCACATACCTTATAACTATTTAGCGTGGAACCATAATTGTCGAAGCTCACATGAGATTGGGATAATGACATATATAAATTGTGGTAATTTGCAGGTATATTGAAACATAGAGAGTGTGAACAGCTAGTTAAGATAGTCTTCCAATGTTCAGGTGACACAACTATGCATCAATCTGATCAGAACTTAGTGAAACAAAAGCCAATAGCAGTTGATAACGATCTAGCTAATCAATCTGCTACGAATAAAAACATTGGCTATGTGACTGCGGTAAAGGGCAGTGTTGTTGATATCCGTTTTTCTGACGATTTACCTGCCATTCATACCTTATTAACAGTGAGTGACCAACAACAGCTTATTTTAGAAGTTCGCACTCATCTGGATTCTGATTTAGTACAAGCCATTGCATTGACTCCAACTCAGGGGCTAGCTCGTGGTATGTCAGTATTGGACACGGGTGAACCATTAAAAGCACCTGTTGGAAAAACAATTTTATCTCGTATGTTTAATGTGTTTGGTCAGGCTATTGATCAACACCCGGCTCCTGAAAACGTTGAGTGGCGCTCTGTACATCAAAATCCGCCATCACTTGCAAATCGTTCTACCAAATCTGAAGTATTTATTACAGGCATTAAAGTTATTGATGTTTTAATGCCATTAGAACGTGGCGGCAAAGCAGGATTATTTGGTGGCGCAGGTGTTGGTAAAACAGTCTTACTCACCGAAATGATTCATAACATGGTAGGGCACCACAATGGCGTTAGTCTGTTCTGTGGTATTGGGGAACGCTGTCGGGAAGGTGAAGAGCTTTACCGAGATATGCAGGCGGCTGGCGTATTACCTAATATGGTAATGCTATTTGCTCAGATGAATGAATTGCCTGCGAGTCGTTTTCGAATTGGTCATGCAGCATTAACTATGGCGGAATATTTTCGTGATGATGAACATCGTGATGTCTTATTACTAATAGATAACATTTTTCGGTTTATTCAAGCTGGTTCAGAAATTTCAGGCTTGATGGGTCAGATGCCTTCACGTCTGGGCTATCAGCCAACAATGGCAACCGAATTAGCTCAATTGGAAGAACGTATTGCCAACACACAAACAGGTGCAATTACATCAATACAAGCAGTGTATGTTCCAGCAGATGATTTCACCGATCCGGCTGCTGTTCATACCTTTTCGCATTTATCAGCGTCAATTGTGTTATCACGAAAACGGGCGAGTGAAGGGCTGTTTCCTGCTGTCGATCCATTGCAATCTAGCTCAAAAATGTTGACCCCAAATATTGTTGGACACGATCATTACAACCTTGCCCAGGGAGTTCGCAGAACATTAGCTCAATATGCTGATTTAAAAGATATTATCGCTATGCTTGGATTGGAGCAATTATCCCAGCAAGACAGGAAAATAGTATTCCGTGCCCGTCGTTTAGAACGGTTTTTAACGCAACCCTTTTTTACCACTGAGCAATTTAGTGGCATGGCTGGCAAAACAGTGAGTTTGGAAGACGCATTATCGGGTTGTGAGCGTATTTTAAATGATGAATTTAAAGACTATCCTGAAAGTGCACTTTATATGATTGGTGACATTGATGAGGTCAAAACGCCAGACTCGTCAGATGTTAAAACAGGTTAAACGCCATGCATTTGCAGATTTTATTACCGTATGAAGTATTTGCAGATGTTGACGGCCTAACAAACATAGTTGCAGATACGATAGCAGGCTCTTTTGGCATACAACCCAAACGTTTGGACTGTGTTGCCGCACTTGAAGCTGGCATTTTGAGTTATACAACAGACAAGGGTGATTTAATTTATGTTGCTGTTGATACGGGGATATTAGTTAAAGTTGGTAATAATGTTACTGTTTCGGTCAGACAAGCTAAAAAGGGTGTCGATCTCGATCAACTCTATGCTGCCATTCAAACTGAATTTTTAATCATGGATGAACGTGAACGAGAAATTCATTCATCATTAGCTAAATTAGAAAGTGGCTTTATTCGACGGATGACGGGGATGCAAGGTTGATTTATGGAACCGATTAAAGAGTCTCAGTTTATGGATAAGGTTCATCAAAAGGCCACGCGTAAGATTAAGGCACAGAAACAATCACAACGCCATGTCTGGTTAGGTCTTGGCATGATAGGTATCGTTGGATGGTCAGTGACTATCCCTACATTAGCAGGATTAGCATTGGGCTTGTGGTTGGATAAATCTTTCCCCGGCACCTATCTTTGGACACTAAACCTATTATTACTTGGTTTAATTATAGGATGCCTAATTGCTTGGCATTGGGTGTCACAAGAATATAAAGCGATGAATAGGGATGATGAGGCTAAAAATGGCGATTGAACTAATTTTGTCTGTGCTAGCCGGAAGTACTTTAGGGCTAATTTTCTTTGGAGGATTATGGTGGACTGTACGCAAGGGTATGACGGCTGATAATCCGGCATTGTGGTTCTTTGGCAGTGCCGTAATACGTATGTCGATAGCACTAACCGGTTTTTATTTTGTTATGGCTGGTGATTGGCATCGCCTGTTAGCTGCATTAGTCGGCTTTGTTATCGTTCGAATGATTTTGACACGATTTATGCCATTACTTAGTCAGAATAGTAGTGAAAATAAACATGCAACTTAGTTCTGATCAAATCATATTTTGGCAATATGGTTTTGCCAAACTTAACCTGACCATTGTCACAACATGGGGCTTGATGTTAGTTATGACATTAATTGCATGGTTAGTTACTAGAAGGTTAGAACATAGTCTCACTATTTCACGATGGCAGCATGTGTTAGAAGTCATTACGTTAAGTATCAAAGCTCAAATTGAAGAAGTCGGGTTAATTCAGTCTCGTCGCTATATTACCTTTATTGGCACCTTGTTTTTATTCATTTTGATGGCGAATTTATGTGCCATAGTTCCAGGATATGAACCACCGACTGGATCCTTATCAACCACCACGGCGTTAGCGTTTTGTGTGTTTATAGCTGTACCACTGTTTGGCATTCGAAAGCAAGGACTGGGGGATTACTTGCACTCATATATGCAACCTACAGTCATTATGCTGCCATTTAATATTATGAGTGAACTTTCACGAACACTTGCCTTAGCGGTTCGCTTGTTTGGCAATATGATGAGTGGCAGCATGATTATTGCTATTTTGTTAACGATAATTCCTTTTATTTTTCCTTTGCTGCTGGATGTCTTGCACTTGATAACAGGTGTTGTTCAGGCCTATATTTTTAGTGTGTTGGCTACTGTTTATATAGCAGCGGCAACACGAGGTGAAGAAGGATAACCGCATGAATTTATTAAATGAGGACACAAAATGGATAGCATGACATTAATCGCCGTTATTTCAATTTTTACTTCAGACATCACCATTGCCATTGGCAGTATTGGACCAGCATTGGGAGAAGGTCGTGCTGTAGCATCGGCATTAAGTTCTCTTGCCCAACAACCTGATTCTGCACCAACTATTACCCGAACATTATTTGTCGGCTTGGCTATGATTGAATCAGTAGCTATTTACTGTTTAGTGGTGTCAATGATTTTAATTTTTGCCAATCCATTTTGGAGCCAATCTGTTGCGACATTAGCCGGAAATTAAACCATGTTAATTGATTGGTTCACCGTGGCAGCACAAATAATCAACTTCTTGATTTTAATGTGGTTGCTTAAGCGTTTTCTCTATAAACCCGTGCTTAATGCTATTGATGCCCGAGAAAAACGAATTGCCGATGAGTTAGCGTTAGCAAAAACCATCGAGTCGACTGCAACTCAGTTACGAACCGAATATGAAACAAAAAATAAAAAAATTGAGCAACAACAGGCATCGTTGTTAGAGCAAGCTAATGCAGAGGCTCAAGCAGAGCGACAAAAGTTAATCGAAGCAGCACGCAACGACGCCACCAAGTTACGAAATCAGTGGCAAGATGCCTTGCGTAAAGAACAGCAAAGTTTGAGTATAGGCATTGCTAAACGTGTTCAACAACAGGTGCTTGATATAAGCCGTAAGACGTTGCTGGAGTTAGCAGACAGTCAGCTTGAACTAGCTATCGTTGATAAGTTTCTGCTGCAAATACAGACCTTGGATGATGATCAAAAAGCCGAGTTATGTAATCAGACAGACCAAGATGATTGCCCTGTAGTAATTCGTTCGGCATTTGCTTTGCAACAACAACAAAAACAAGCGTTAACTGAGCAATTAAAAAAGGTTTTATCGTTAACTCAGACAATCACGTTCGAACTAGAACCTGACTTAATCAGTGGCATCGAGCTTATTAGCAATGGCCATAAATTAGCGTGGAATGTGACTGATTATTTAGCAGAATTAGACCAAGGTATTAGCAGCTTACTCACCGACCATAAAGTGAGTAGTGGGGATAAAACTGATGCCTGAAGCGAGTCTGAATAATACCTTGCAACACACCTTAGAGTTGATTTCAAGAGGTAATAAAACATTTAAGACTACGTTGCAACCTACTGAAATTGGACGAATTAGTAGTATATCTGCTGGCGTAGCACGCGTGGTAGGTTTGCCGGGAGTTGGTTACGAGGAGTTAGTCAAATTCCCCGGGGGGCTTTATGGCATGGCCTTCGATTTGACTGAAGACGACATCGGTATCGTACTGTTAGGTAATTATTGGCATTTACAAGCGGGTGATGAGGTCGAACGAACCGGACGAGTGATGGATGTTCCCGTTGGTGATGCCTTGATTGGTCGTGTAATTAATCCACTTGGCGAAGCGGTTGATAATGCAGGTGCCTTAATTTTTAGTGAACGTTTACCAATCGAGCGACCTGTGACTGCGATCATGGATAGATCATCAGTAAATGTACCTTTGCAAACTGGCATAAAAGTGATTGATGCTTTGGTGCCAATTGGTCGAGGACAACGTGAACTGATTTTAGGTGATCGCCAAACTGGTAAAACAACGATTGCCCTTGATGCGATTCTCAATCAACACGATCAAAATGTCATCTGTATATATTGTGCCATTGGTCAACGTGCATCCGCCGTGGCAAAAGTTGTCGATCAACTACGTTCACACGGTGCTATGGCCTATACCACAGTCATTGTCACAGAAGGTAATAATCCACCTGGATTAAGTTACATCGCACCGTATGCTGCCACTAGTATTGCTGAATATTTTATGGAGCAGGGGCGAGATGTGTTGATTGTGTATGACGATCTGACTAATCATGCCCGCGCCTATCGCGAACTGTCGTTATTATTGCGTCGGCCACCGGGTCGAGAAGCCTTTCCTGGCGATATTTTTTACATACATTCTCGATTGTTGGAACGTGCAACACACATGTCAAAAGAATTGGGCGGAGGCTCATTAACTGCGTTGCCCATTATTGAAACTGAAGAGCAAAATTTATCGGCATACATACCGACCAATTTGATCTCGATAACCGATGGGCAACTCTATCTTTCGCCTAAGTTATTTGAATTAGGCATTCTACCTGCTGTCGATGTGGGTCGATCAGTGTCACGTGTTGGTAGCAAAGCCCAATTACCCGCTTATAGTAAAGTTGCTGGTAGCTTAAAACTGGCTTATGCACAGTTTGAAGAGCTAGAAAACTTTGCACGATTTGGTACTAGATTGGATGATAGTACGCGGCACGTATTAGTCCACGGCAGACGTATCAGAGCCTGTCTAAAACAAGCTGAACATGAACTTGTACCGGCAGAAGCTCAAATAATGTTGCTAGAAGCGTTGGTTGCTGGTGATTTTGATGAAGTGCCACTTGATAAAATGCCTGAAGCCGAACATGCCTTGTATGTTAACGCGGGGTTTAAAGAACAGTAATGAGTGATAGCATCGAAAACTTACACCACAGAATTGATGGTGCAGAAGACCTGCAAGCGGTCGTGAGAACGATGAAAGCACTGTCAGCAAGTAACATTAGCCAATATGAAAGAGCCGTTAATGCTGTTGATGTCTATGCCAATACGGTTGAATCAGGTCTGATAGCCTGTCTAAGTCAATCTGATATTGAACTATCTAAGACAACATCGCAACAACAAAACCAGAGAAATAAGCGTAATAATACCGGCCTCATTGTTTTTGGCTCTGATCAAGGCTTAATCGGTCAGTTTAATGATTTGTTAGCACAATCCTTACATGAAAAATCAGCAGAGTTTTCGGGTGACTTACATGTTTGGGCTATTGGCGAACGCATGGCTGACCAACTTACAGAGCTTAAAATACCGTTAACTGGCTTATTTAAAGTACCCAATTCAGTTAATGCGATCACACAGTTAGTGGAACAGTTATTAGTCGTTACTGAATCAGAATTTGTTCAAAATGAAATTAGTCAGTTATATGTTTTTTATAATGGTACAAGTAGCGATATAAGCGGTTACACCATAGAATGCCAACAACTGTTACCGTTGGATGCACATTGGCAACAAAACCTAGCCAAAACAAAGTGGAAGACCAACAACCTGCCTGAAACCTTAGGTAGCCCCCAACAAACGCTGCAAAAACTAATCAGCGAGTATCTGTTTGTTTCACTGTTTAGGGCATGTGCTGAATCACTTGCCAGTGAAAATGCAAGTCGGCTGGCAACAATGCAACGAGCAGATAAAAATATTAGTGAAATGCTTGATGAACTGACCCATAACTATCATCAATTACGCCAAGAAGGCATCGATAATGAGATGTTTGATGTGGTGACGAGTTTTACCCCATAAATCACTATGCTCGATAGTGTAAAAAAATACATAAATTACCTGAATCGGAAGAATATCAGTAACGTTAATGTGACGGCTGAACAAAATTGGAAAAAGGGTATATAATTAATTACGACTTAAGAAAAAATAGTTTTGCAGGATGTTGCCTGAAAAGGTGTGACTAAAGCAGTAAAAGGAACTATTTTATGCGTCATTTTCTGCGGTTATTTCTTATCCCCCTCATACTCTTCCCCAGTTGTATCTATGCTGCTTGGGATCTCAATATGCCCATTGGTGTGACTGATACAAGTCAGGAAGTCTATGGTTTGCATATGACCATCTTCTATATCTGTGTGGTTATTGCCGTTATTGTGTTCGGTGTAATGTTCTGGTCTATTTTCCATCACCGAAAATCGAAAGGCGCTCAAGCAGCACAATTTCATAACAATGTTGTGGTCGAGATCATTTGGACTATTATTCCATTTATCATCTTGATAGCGATGGCGATCCCGGCAACCAAAACACTTATTGATATGTACGATCCAACTGAGTCTGATATTGATATTCAAATAACAGGATATCAATGGAAGTGGCGTTATAAATATATTGGTGAAGATATCGACTTTTTCAGTGTTCTAGCCACACCGGCAGAAGAAATAGAAAATAAAACACCGAAAAATCCTAATTATCTGCGTGAAGTCGATAATGTCGTAGTTGTACCGATCAATAAAAAAATTCGCTTTTTGTTTACCTCTAATGACGTTATCCATTCATGGTGGGTGCCCGATCTTGCCATTAAAAAAGATGCCATTCCCGGTTTTATTAATGAATCATGGACTCGGATCAATAAGCCCGGCATTTACCGTGGGCAGTGTGCTGAGTTATGCGGACTTCATCATGCTTTTATGCCGATTGTTGTTAAGGCCGTTACCGAGCCAGAATATCAAACATGGTTGCAACAGCAAAAACAAGTCAAAGTGGCTGAAGCAGCTTCAGCTCAAAAAGAATGGAGTCTGGATGAACTGGTGACAGTTGGGGCGATGGTTTATCAGAAAAACTGTGCAGCCTGTCATCAGGCGGATGGTCAAGGTTTACCTCCTGTGTTTCCACCACTTAATGGTAGTGCCGTGGTGCAAGGCGATATTGCTGAACATATCAAGGTTGTTGTTGAGGGGCGTAAAGGTACGACTATGCCAGCATGGGATAAACAATTATCTGCGATTGATATAGCTGCGGTTATTACCTATGAGCGTAATAGTTGGGATAACCATACTGGCGATAAAGTTACTCCTGCCGACATTCAGGCTGCTATCGATAATCAGTGAATAGGGGTCTTCTATGTACGAGCAAACAGAGACAACACATCACGGACCCGCCAAAGGATTGATGCGCTGGATACTGACTACCAATCATAAAGATATTGGTACGTTATACCTGGTGTTCAGCCTGATAATGTTCTTTATTGGCGGTACAATGGCCTTTGTCATTCGAGCCGAGTTATTTCAGCCTGGCTTGCAATTAATCAGGCCTGAATTTTTTAATCAAATGACCACGATGCATGGTCTGATCATGGTATTTGGTGCTGTGATGCCTGCGTTTGTTGGTTTGGCTAACTGGCAAGTACCGTTGATGATTGGTGCACCTGATATGGCTTTGCCCAGACTCAATAACTGGAGTTTCTGGATATTGCCGTTTGCATTTTTGATGTTGATATCAACCTTGTTTATGGATGGTGGTGCACCCGATTTCGGTTGGACATTTTATGCGCCATTATCGACAACTTATGCCCCGCCAAGCGTGACCTTCTTTATCTTTGCTATTCATATGATGGGTATCTCGTCGATTATGGGGGCGATTAATATTATCGTCACCATATTCAATATGAGAACACCCGGTATGCGGCTGATGCTGATGCCGCTGTTTGTTTGGACATGGCTTATTACTGCTTTCTTACTGATTGCAGTGATGCCGGTATTGGCTGCAGTTGTCACTATGATGTTAATGGATATTCATTTTGGCACCAGTTTTTTCAATGCAGCTGGAGGCGGTGATCCGGTGTTGTTTCAGCACGTATTCTGGTTTTTTGCTCACCCGGAAGTCTATATCATGGTGTTGCCAGCCTTTGGTGTGGTTTCTCAAATTATCCCAACGTTTGCTCGTAAACCGCTTTTTGGTTATCACTCGATGGTATATGCAACATCAGCGATTGCCATTCTGTCATTTGTGGTGTGGGCACATCATATGTTTGCAGTAGGACTACCGCTAGGTGGTGAACTATTCTTCATGTATTCGACCATGTTAATTGCGGTGCCGACCGGAGTAAAAGTCTTTAATTGGATCAGTACCATGTTTAAAGGTTCGATGACGTTTGAAACACCGATGTTGTTTGCAATTGCCTTTATCGTGTTATTTACTATCGGCGGCTTGTCAGGATTGATGTTAGCGATAGCACCTGCTGATTTCCAATATCAAGATACCTATTTTGTGGTGGCTCATTTTCACTATGTATTAGTACCCGGATCAGTATTTGGCATTATTGCCGCTGTTTATTTCTGGTTACCGAAATGGTGCGGCAGAATGTATAACGAAGCGATGGGGCAACTGCATTTCTGGTTATCGATTATTGGGGTTAATTTAACCTTTTTCCCAATGCATTTTGTTGGTTTAGCAGGCATGCCAAGACGTATACCTGACTATGCATTACAGTTTGCTGACTTTAATATGGTGACCAGTATCGGTGCGTTCTTATTTGGAACCACCCAATTACTGTTTGTTTATAACGTCATCAAAACCATTCGCAGTGGTAAAACTGCACCACAAAAACCATGGGACGGGGCCGAAGGACTTGAATGGACTGTGCCATCACCAGCGCCGTATCACACTTTTACCAGCCCACCAGCATTCACGGGTAAAGAATGAAACTGTCGTTTAAACCATCATCACCCTCAGGCTTAATTGCTATCGTTGTAGTGATGTTTGGCTTTGGATTTATGCTGGTACCACTGTATTCGATATTTTGTGAAGTGACCGGGTTAAATGGTAAAACCAGTGGCCAGTATTTGGGGCCAGTGGCAACAGATGTTGTCGATAATGGTCGAACAGTAAAAGTACAATTTGTTGCTAATCGCAATGCAAATTTGCCGTGGCAATTTGCTCCTGAATATGAACAAGTCGAATTGGCATTAGGTGAGCGAAAACAAACATTTTTTCAGGTGACGAATACCTATAACACGCCAGTGGTAAGTCAAGCTGTACCAAGTGTATCTCCTGCTGCCGCTGCACCTCATTTACATAAAATTGAGTGTTTTTGTTTTAATCAACAAGCATTACAAGCCAAAGAAGCTAAAAACTTGTCACTGATCTTTTTTATCGATTCGGATCTTCCATCAGAGATTAATAAGTTAACACTGTCTTATACCTTGTTTGATATCACCGATTCATCGACGACAACGACTAAATAAATGAAGAGGCCGATCATAGGGTAAGGAAAACAAGGGGGAAAACGTTATGAAACAATCAACTCCCACATATTATGTTCCACCACAAAGCCACTGGCCGATTATTGGTGCGGTCGGTTTATTTTTTACCCTAGGCGGAGGCGGGCTGACACTGCATAGCTTGCAGCAAGGTCAGGTAAGTTTGTTTAGCCAAATAATACTATTTTCAGGTGTACTGATCTTGGCCGGTATGATGTTTGGCTGGTTTGCGACCGTTATTGCTGAAACACGCAAAGGCTTATATTCACCCAAATTAGATATTTCATTTCGTTTTGGCATGTCGTGGTTTATTTTCTCTGAAGTCATGTTTTTTTTCGCTTTCTTTGGCACCTTGTTTTATGTACGTTTTTTTGCAGTACCGTGGTTAGGCGGCGAGGGTGATAAAGGCATTGCTCATATGTTATGGCCAGATTTTACGGCAGTATGGCCATTATTAAATGCACCGAATACTGATCAATTTCCACCGATTAAACAGATCATCGACCCATGGCATGTGCCGCTGATCAACACAATATTACTTGTCAGTTCAAGTCTGACTTTAACGTTGGCACATAAGGCACTCAAGCTAGGCAATCGCAGCATGATTAAGCTGTGGCTAGGCATAACGTTAATGCTTGGTTTAAGTTTCCTTGTGTTACAAGTGACTGAATATTTCGAAGCCTATCGTCACTTTGATTTGACTTTACAATCCGGTATTTATGGTGCCACATTTTTCCTACTGACTGGTTTCCATGGGGCGCATGTGACCATTGGTAGCATTATTCTATTTGTTTTATTGATTCGGGTTTTCAAGGGACATTTCACGAAGGAAAAACACTTTGCCTTTGAAGCTGGATCTTGGTACTGGCATTTTGTCGATATTGTTTGGGTACTATTATTTACTTTGGTTTACCTGTTATAGGAAAGTCAGGCACAGGCATAGCGTAAATAACAGCATTAACATCAGGGAGGAAGAGGGTGACAACACATCGCTTTATCTGGACATGTTTCAATTGGAAGCTATCAGTACAACTACCTTATTTTGTGTTTGTGTGCTGTGCGGTGGTGTTATGTTTGTGGTTATCTCATTGGCAGTGGCAGCGGGCTCAGGTTGCGGCAATACGTTATCAACAGTATCAAACGCAAGCTTCACAGCCAGCGACACCATTATCAGCGAGCTCACAACAATACCAAAAAGTAGCAATAAAAGGCGAAATTAAACACCTGTTGTTATTGGATAATCAGATATATCAAGGTTCAGTTGGTTGGCATGTGTTGGCTGTGGTTCAAACCGAACAAGGCATCATTCTGGTCAATTTAGGCTGGCAATCCAAACGCAGTCAATTAATTCAACAAAACGATCTTCCCAACCCGATTCAAGCACAAGGAATGCTAAAACAACCTGAGTCTGGCTTTATGTTGCAGGCTTCCAAGAACGATCCTAATTGGCCACGGCTATTACAGCAAATTCAAATACCACTATTAAATGAGCATTATGGTTACGATCTGTTGCCCTTTGTTTTATATGTCGATACACCGATTGCTACTTTGATACCGGCAGCTGTTGCTATAGACAATAAATATCCGATGCATTTGGGATATGCCATTCAGTGGTTACTGATTGCAGGAGTCTGTGTATTTGGCTTTATCTATTTTTGTCGACAAGAGCAAAAACAAAATGAATCTAGTTAACAAAGCATGGAAATATAAAGCAATTTGGTTCATCACCTTACTACCGTTGGTGATTGCATGGGCCATGGCCTATTCAGTTCTTGGTATACCAAAAGCAACCAAAAACAATGGAATATTAATGCCTGCAGGGATCTATGTTCCCGCTACTTTGAATACCATTCAAAAAGGCAAGTGGGGTTTATTAGTCATCAGTGACGATTGCAAGGCATCCTGCCAACAGCAAGTTTATAAAATGCAACAATTACATAAGTCGCTCGGTAAATTTTATAACCGCCTGCAGCCGATTTGGTTAACAACACAAAGCGGTATTGAAAGCCAAAATTTAGTAGTCAATATTGATTTTTCTGAAGTGACAACGGTACAGAACCACGATCTAGTCGCGTGGTTTAATCAACAGGCATTAGCATGGCAAGATCAGAGCGTATGGTTAATCGATCCAACCGGTACTTTAGTGATGCGTTTTAAGCCAGATTTAACAGCGAGGCAGGTTATGGATGATCTAAGTTGGTTATTGACGATTTCACGGATAGGATAGGGCCAAATCATGACAAATAGTTTATCCAAAATAGCATTGTTAATGGCTCTGATAGTGGTGACATTGGGTGCATTAACACGCTTGCTTGATGCGGGTTTGGGCTGCCCTGACTGGCCGGGCTGTTATGGTCATTTCATCCCGCCTAATAGTGAGACATATACTATTGACCAGAGTAAAGCATGGATGGAGATGATACATCGTTATTTGGCCGCTACATTGGGATTAACGATCGTGATCATTGCCGTAAAAATCGAATTCGATAAAGCCTGTATTAGCACCGTCAAATGGCTCAGTCGGACATTGTTGGTATTGGTTATTGTGCAAGGTCTATTTGGTATGTTGACGGTGACTATGAAACTGTTGCCACAGGTGGTGACGCTACATTTACTTGGTGGCATGTTAGTGCTGGCACTGTTGTTGTTATTAGTACTGCAACTTCGCACAATTAAACCGATACCGACATCAGCCAAACTCAAGTCATTGGCGTTAGTGGTATTAATTGTGTTGAGTTGCCAGATTGCACTTGGTGGATGGACCAGTAGTAATTATGCTGGCTTGGCATGCCCTGATTTTCCGACTTGTCAACAGCAGTGGTTACCTGATCTGAACCTGACAGCAGCATTTAATCTTACTGAAGTAAATGATGATAATTATCAAGCCGGCTTACTGGCAGCACAAACAGCAGTAACGATACAGGTGGTTCACCGAGTTGGTGCGTTAGTGTTGTTCTTAACTGTCATCATGTTGTGTACGGGTTTGTGGTCGCTAGCTAATGCCAAGAGGCCAGCAGTATTATTATTTATGTTGACGTTGGTACAGTTAGGACTTGGCATTGCCAATGCCGTGTTATTGCTACCGTTGCCACTTGCATTAGCACACAATACAGGCGCAGCACTGTTATTGTTAGATGTTGTTTATCTGAATTACATTTTGAACACCAAAAGTGAACACGCAAAACCATCAAAAGTGATGCCTATTCCGATATCGTAAACGTGATAAGGGGATGTGATGGAACAGTTAATAAGTTCAATAAGTTCATCAATTAAGGCTAATTGGAAAGACTATTTGGCATTATGTAAACCCAAAGTGGTTTTATTAATGTTGATCACAGCGTTGGTTGGTGCATTTGTAGCGACACCAGATTGGCCTGATTTAATACGATTGAATCTTGCCTTATTGGGGATTGGTGCATGTGCTGCCAGTGGTGCAGCCATTAATCATATTATTGATCATCGCCTTGATGCCAAAATGGCCAGAACCAAAAACCGGCCTATTGTCAAAGGGTTAATTACGCCAGTGCAGGCATTATTGTTTGCACTGTTATTGGCCATAATGGGCTTGAGTTTATTATGGTTCAAAGTCAATCACACCACTGCATGGCTAACACTATTGTCATTGATTGGCTATGCGGTGATTTACACCTGGTTTTTAAAACGAGCAACACCACAAAATATCACTATCGGTGGATTGGCAGGTGCGATGCCACCGTTATTGGGTTGGACTGCGGTGACGGGGCAAGTTGATCCCGATGCATTGTTATTGGTTATTATTATCTTTGTCTGGACACCACCTCACTTTTGGTCGCTGGCGCTGCATAAAAAAGATGAATATGCCAAGGCTGATATTCCAATGTTACCGGTCACTCATGGCGAACAATACACTCGAATACACATCCTGTTGTATAGCGTATTACTCATTATAGCGACGTTACTGCCATTTGTTTCGGGCATGAGTGGTCTGCTGTATCTGGCAGGGGTAGTGGCATTAAATATACGTCAGCTTTGGATGGTTAAGCAGTTGTTTGATGTCACTCAAGTGCAGGCACCATTCCAATTATTTAAGTATTCAATTCAGTATTTGTTTTGGTTGTTCTTGCTGATTTTGATTGATCATTTTATCAATGATTTGTCTGAAATCGTTACATCACTAATATGAGTTAAGTAGCTTGAATTTATTACTAAAAGGGCATACAGTATAACTACAGCGGCCTGATAATTATGTTCATTTTATTTACATACATTAAAGGAGATTGCTATGTATACACATCATCAAAAACATTTTTGGGGATTATTCTCAGTTCCACGAGTCGAGTGGAAATCTATCAGCAATGAAAAACAAGATTTGACGCGTTTTGGTCTTGCTCGATTAAGTATTCTTGCAGCCGTTCCTGCTATTTCTTTTCTTGCGGGCATCACCATGGTCGGGTGGAGTTTATCTGGCAGTGAATTTAATAGGGTGGCTATGGCTAATGCGCTTCCTATGGCATTAGGCTTTTATCTATTGATAATTGTTGCAACACTATTAATGGCATATTTTACTTTCTCCATGGAAAGAGCATTTGGGACAGAAGCCAGTTTTGAACGTTGTCTTTTATTTGTTACATATACTGCTACACCCATGTATATGGCCGGATTAGTCGGCTTTGTACCGATTGTATGGTTATGTATGACAGTGCTGATGGCGGCGGTATTCTACAGTTTATATTTATTATATGTAGGTATACCTATCTATATGAAAATACCTGAGGGAAAAGGCTTTATTGTTGCGACATCCATTATTTCAGCTGGACTTTGTATGATGGTTTGTTTCAATGTTGCTACGGTGATTATCTGGAATATGGTGATATAGTCTTTTGAATGTTATCTATTGAAAGCGCAGTGATAGCAATATTGCTGCGCTTTTTTGTAACTATCGAGGTTAAGATACTATCTGAGATGTGTTCTTAACCTGTTCTAATTTCAAGCATTCACTGGGTGACATTGGTTTGTAATAGTAAAAGCCTTGTATTTCATCAATGTCTCTTGCAAGCAGATAGTCTGCTTGCTGTTTAGTTTCGACGCCTTCAGCCACAATAGATAAGTCCAGAGCTCTTGCCATTGCAATAATGGTATCAACAAGTGGGTATTTTTTATCTACATCAACAATATCGTCAATGAAAGACTTGTCTATTTTTAAACAGGTGATAGGCAGTCTATGAATATATCTCAGGTTAGATTGCCCCGTTCCAAAATCATCGACAGCGATTTCAAAACCAGCTTGTTTTATTTCATTTAATTGAGTTCTAATCACGGCAATATCGCCACATATCATTGTTTCGGTTAGTTCAAAACCGATGTGACAATGATTGATACCATAGGCTTTGCAGGTGTTGATAACACGTTTAAGAAATAACTGTTCAGATAATTGCCTAATACTTAAATTTATAAATACGATTTTTCTTTGATTAACCGGAACTTCAACTAAAAATTTACATGTTTCTTGAAGAACGAAATGACCAATGTTAATAATTGCACCAGTCTTTTCGGCAGTATGAATAAAATCAAATAAATTTAATGCATCAAACTCACTATCAGTCCACCTTAATAGCGCTTCGTAAGATGTTATTTCTGAAAACTTATTTACTTTTGGCTGCAAGACGATGCTTAGTTTTGATTGATCGATATGTGATTTAAGTCTTAATGCCAGAAGTGCAGATTGCATATTTAGGTTGAAGTTCAGATTACTGGCTCTGACAATTGAACCAAGACTGCCTTGTGCTCGGGCACTTTTTAACGCTAATTCTAAATGCTCAAGTATAGAATGCTCTTTAGTATCTGAAATAGGTGCTGCAACGCACACAGTAGTAATTGATACGGGCAACTCTAAATCTCTTTTCATCATACCTATGAGATTATCTAAGACTTTTATTAAATTCATTTTAGTGTTTGCGGCACTTTGTTCGGTATCCAGCCATGAACAGATAATAAAGCGATCCCCCGTAATTCTGTATGCCGCCAGATTTTCTTGAATTGCCATCGTGTGAAGAATATTAGCAATAGCTTTTAAAATTTTATCGCCAATTTCATGGCCATAAACAGCATTAAATTTCTGAAACTCATCGACATCCAGCATAAATGCAAGGATATAGCCATTTTGTTGTTCAAGTAATGAGATATTTTCATTATCAATTCGAAAAGCGCTGAGCGAGGCTAAACCCGTCAGTCCATCGGTCATTACTGATTTAATTAACTTGTTTTCAGTTTCAAGTTTTTTTGTGAGATCACGCATGATCCCAATATAACGTCTGGATGAACTGGATATATATTCAGACAAATTGATTTCAACAATAAGTTTTTTCCCAGATTTTGTAATGGCTTCTAATTGTCTATATTTACCCGTTGAATGGGTGTCAACAGTATTACTGTAAAAGTTATCTTGAGGGGAATTGGGTGAGGGCGGTGTAAATATTTCGATATTTTGACCTAATAACTCATTTTTTTCATAACCAAATAAGTTGAGACAATATTGATTGACAGATTCAATGACGCCTTCGTGGTCTGTGATAATGACCGCTTCTGACAGCATGCTAATGATGTAATTGAATTCATTTTGAATATCGGCAATATCGAATGCTTGTTTAGATTGATTGTTCAGTTGTCTGGTAACAAGCTCATGAATAATGGTTGAATCCAACGGTTTTGATAAAAATGCAACTGCACCATACTTAATGGCTTGGGCGTAATTTTCACGAATAGCGTTTGCAGTCATGATGATGACTGGAATATGGCAATACGCAGGATTATTTCGTAATCCTTTCATAATGGTAAAACCATCATTATCGGGAAGGTAAATATCTAAGAAAATAAGATCGGGTTTGTGACTGTCGATTAGTTCAAGTGCTGTTGCACCTGAAGATGCAGTCGCAACATCAGCTAAATCAGATAATGACGATTTTAGCTGCATAAGCACCATGTCATCATCATCAACCACAAGCAGTTTAGCAGCCATAACAAACCTCCCTGATTTCTATGATCCTGCAAAAAAAAGTATAGCTATAATGAGTGGGAATAAAAACCACTAAATTTGTAGATGAAATAACGCGCCCACCCTAAATATAGCGTCATTTAGAAGTAAAAATTAATCAGAACGTGCAAAGCTAGAGTCAGGTAAACCTATGCCACTAAGGAGTTAACAGGCTATAAATACATATGAATTTTGGCAGATAATTTCTTAGGTACAACAATAAGGATTTTATATTCTGAATATGTCGC
>JBFIJJ010000022.1:0-20408 GCA_041600795.1 Methylophagaceae bacterium
ACACGTCGCCCAATTTCACGGTGATTTTCACCAGCAATAACTAAGGGTAAAGCGACATTATCAAATACAGTACGGTCATGAAGTAAATTATGGTCTTGGAATACAAGGCCAATCTGGCGACGGTAATAAGGTATTTTGCGTTTCGGTAAGTGCGTAAGATTTTGTTTGTTGACTAACACTTGACCGTGACTGCTACGTTCAATAAGCGCTATTAGCTTTAATAATGTACTTTTGCCTGCGCCAGAATGACCGGTTAGAAAAGCCATTTCACCTTTATTAAGATGAAAGCTTAGTCCCGAAAGTGCTTCATAGCGATTGGGATATCGTTTATAAACATCAGTAAATTGAATCATTCCTGATCTTCACGTCCTAAAAGTGCATCAACAAATTCTTCCGCTTGGAATGGTCGAAGATCATCAATCGTTTCACCCACGCCAATATAGCGAATAGGCAGACCTGTTTTTTTAGCAATAGCAAAGATGATCCCACCTTTGGCCGTACCATCTAATTTGGTCAATGTAATTCCCGTTACGCCAACAGCTTCGTTAAATTGAATGGCTTGTGATAAGGCATTTTGACCGGTGCCGGCATCTAACACTAACATGACTTCGTGTGGTGCGTCTTGATCAAGCTTACCCATGACACGTTTCACTTTTTTGAGTTCTTCCATCAAGTTAGATTGTGTGTGTAAACGGCCTGCGGTATCAGCAATCAAAATATCAATATTACGGGCTTTTGCCGATTGCAGTGCATCAAAGATGACCGATGCTGAATCAGCACCACTATGCTGTGAGATAACAGCAATATCATTGCGTTGCCCCCAGACTTGTAATTGTTCAACTGCCGCAGCGCGAAAGGTATCACCCGCAGCGAGCATGACTGATTTACCTTGGAGTTGAAATTGTTTTGCTAGCTTGCCAATAGTCGTTGTTTTGCCAACACCGTTAATGCCGACCATTAGAATGACGAATGGCGTATTTTGTTCAGGAATAACAAGTGGATGGCAACTTGGTTGTAATATCGACACCATATCGTCACGTAGCGCCGTAAATAGGGCCTGAGCATCACCTAATTGTTTACGTGCAGCACGTTGGGTTAAGTCTGTTATGATGGCCTGAGTAGCATCTACGCCCAAATCAGCACTGAGTAGCTGTGTTTCAAGCTCTTCAAGCAAGTCATCATCGATGGCTTTTTTGCCTAAAAGTAATGTTGCAAAACCATCTGTCAATTTTGAACTGGTTTTGCTGAGTCGTTTTTTTAAACGACCAAATAGACTCTCTTTAACAGTAGCTTGTGCTTCTTGTTCGGGTGAATGTACTACGTCAGTGTCTAGCTGTTGAACAGTCGCTTCAGCTTGCTGTTCGAGTACTTTGTTTTCGACATTTTCGGTTTTTTTTCTTAAGAAACTAAACATAATTATTACTTGTCTTTAAACTTCAACGTTGAATTTTATCATGTCATGGAAAATATAAATGCAGATGCTTAAAAAAATTAAACAAGGCTTTTGGATTTTTCTGCTGATATCCACGGCTACACAAGCACAAGTAAGTGAATTTCAGCTCGACAATGGCTTGAAACTTATTGTGAAGGAAGATCATCGTGCTCCGGTTGTCGTGTCGCAGGTTTGGTATAAAGTTGGGTCGAGTTATGAAGTTAATGGCATAACGGGGATTTCTCATCAGCTTGAACATATGATGTTTAAAGGTACTGAGAATCTAAAACCAAACGAATTCTCACAAATTATTGCAGCCAATGGTGGTGACGAGAATGCATTTACTGGACGAGATTACACCGCCTATTTCCAAACATTAGAAAAAGATCGTTTAAATGTCAGTTTTCGGCTTGAAGCAGAGCGAATGCGCAAACTGGTTATAGATGATGCAGAGCTTCTGAAAGAGCGTGAAGTGGTCGCTGAAGAACGTCGTATGCGAACAGAAGATAACCCACAAGCGCTACTAAGCGAAGCCTTCAATGCAACGGCTTTTGTTAACAGTCCTTATCATCATCCAGTCATAGGATGGATGTCTGATATCAATCACTATCAACCTGAAGATCTAAGAAAGTGGTATCAAAAATGGTATGCACCAAACAATGCCACTGTTGTTGTGGTTGGTGATGTAGAACCGGACGCTGTATATGAGTTGGCAAAGCACTATTTTGGGCCACTTAAACCTGAACAAATAGCTGAACTCAAACCTCAAATTGAAATTGAACAAAAAGGGGTGCGTCATATTGAAGTAGAAGTCCCTGCCGAATTGCCTTATTTGATGATGGGATGGAAAGTGCCAGTTGCTAAAACTGTGGCACCAGAGGCAGCGTGGGAACCTTATGCACTTGAAGTGTTAGCTGGTATTTTGGATGGTGGCAATAGTGCTCGTTTTGCACGAGATCTGGTTAGAGGTGAGCAAATTGCAGCTAGTATTGGTGCCGGATACGGATTATTTTCACGACTTCAAGATGTGTTTTTAATTGCGGGCACACCAGTCAAAGGGAAAACAATAGCTGAGCTTCAGCAGGCTGTTATGACTCAAATCAATAAATTAAAAACAGAATTAGTGACGGAACAAGAGCTCAATCGAATCAAAACTCAAGTCGTTGCAAATGCTGTGTATGAACGAGATAGTGTGTTCTATCAAGCCATGCAAATAGGTATGTTAGAAACAGTGGGGCTTGACTGGCACTTAAGTGATGCTTATGTCGACAATGTGCAAGCGGTGACGGCTCAGCAAATACAGCAAGTAGCACAAAAATATTTTATTAATCAGAAACTGACCACAGGAGAGTTGATCCCTTTGCCTCTTGAAAATAAAACACCAAGAATGACCTCTGGAGGTCGCCATGATTTCTAAAGCTTGGGTGCTATTGATTGGTTTAACACTATCGCTAACGCTTTATGCCAGCCCTGATATTGAATCTTGGCAAACGGATAATGGTGGACGTGTTTATTATGTTTACACGCCAGAATTACCGATGGTGGATATTCAGGTAATATTTGATGCCGGAGCGGCACGCGATGCAACTAAGTCTGGACTGGCACTATTGACAAATGCCATGCTCAATGAAGGCGCAGCAGGTATGACTGCTGATCAAATTGCAGCAGCATTTGATGATGTTGGCGCTCAATTTGGTAATACATCACAACGTGATATGGCGGTATTAAGCATGCGGAGCTTAACTGCTGATAATGCGCTGAAACCAGCTTTAGCAGTGTTTGGTAAAGTGCTGGCCCAACCCGATTTTCCACCGACATCGTTTCAACGTATTCAAAAACAAATATTACTGAGTTTACAGGCCGAAAATCAGTCGCCAGGTGCCATTGCTTCACGCCGGTTTTATCATGAGCTTTATGCTAAGCATCCTTATGGCATGATGCCTTCAGGCCAAGTAGACACCGTGTCAGCAATTACTGTTGATGATTTGAAACGTTTTTACAAACGTTATTATGTAGCCAAAAATGCGGTGGTGGTTATTGTCGGGGCCTTAGATAAGTCTCAGGCAAGTGATGTTGCTCAAGCGTTGTTAAGTCATTTGCCAGAAGGTAGTAAAGCAGCAGCACTACCGAAAGTGGTGCCATTGCAAGCGGCTCAAACGATAAATATTGATTATCCTTCTACACAAACGCATATCGTTATGGGCCAGCCGGGAATGAGTAGACAGGATGACGATTATTTTGCTTTGTATATTGGTAATCATATTTTGGGTGGAAGTAGCCTTGTGTCTCAACTCAGTAATGAAGTTAGAGAGAAACGGGGTTTATCGTACAGCGTATATAGTTATTTCAGACCAATGCGAGAATTAGGGCCTTTTCAATTAGGATTGCAAACACGTAATGATCAGGCTCAACAAGCGTTGGAAGTTATGCAAAATACACTTAAATCATTTATTAAAAATGGTCCCACTGATGATGAGCTGTTGGCTGCAAAGCAAAATATTACCGGAGGTTTTGCTCTGCGCGTAGACAGTAATAGTAAAATTGCCGATTATTTAGCAATGATTGGCTTTTATGGCTTGCCGCTTGATTACCTTGATAACTTTATAGATAAGGTTAATACCGTGACAAAGCAGCAAATCAAAGATGCATTTAGTCGACGGGTGAATCCAGATAAAATGGTAACGATATTGGTAGGTGGCGAAGCTGAAACAAAGTAAACGAGTAGGTTCGCACAAAGGACAACAGGGGCAACTGCGCATTATTGCAGGTAAATGGCGTGGCCGAAAATTACAGTTTCCTGATATTGAACAGTTAAGACCAACACCAGATCGGGTTCGTGAAACCATTTTTAATTGGTTACAACCTTATATTGGCGATGCACATTGTTTAGATTTGTTTGCGGGTAGTGGTGCTTTGGGTTTTGAAGCACTGTCTCGCGGCGCACAACATGTCACTATGGTCGAATTACAAGCCGAAGCTGTGCAGCAACTGCGATTGAATCGTCACACCTTGTCAGCTGAACAAGCGGATGTTAAACAGATGACCGCGCAGCAGTATCTAAAGCAATGCCAGGAGCAATTCGATATTGTGTTTATTGACCCGCCATATCAAGCCGATTTATGGACAGAAATTGCAGAATTATTAGTTGAATATGAGGTGCTAGCCAACAATGCTATGATTTATTTGGAATGTCCAAGTAATAAGCCGTTACCGACCTTAGCTAATAATTGGCAATTAATTAAAGATAAAAAAGCAGGTGATGTACGCTATTGCTTGTTGACTAATGGTGTAGGAGACAGCAAGTGAAAACAACAGTTATCTATCCGGGAACCTTTGACCCGATAACGAATGGTCATATCGATCTTGTCCATCGTGCCAGCAAATTATTTGATCATGTCATTGTTGCTGTGGCTGTTAATCCGAGTAAACAACCTGTGTTTAACTTAGATGAACGGGTTGCCTTAGTACAAGAAACACTAGCAGATGTTCCCAATATTGAAGCCTGTGGTTTTGAAGGCTTATTAATTGATTTTGCCAAACAAAAACAGGCCACTGTTATTCTCCGTGGTTTACGTGCTGTATCAGATTTTGAGCATGAGTTTCAATTAGCAGGAATGAATCGCAAGATGGAGCCTGATGTGGAAACTTTGTTTTTAACACCAGCAGAGCAGTTTAGTTATATTTCATCCAGTTTGGTCAGGGAAATTGCCCGATTAGGTGGTGATGTGTCTGATTTTGTTGCACCTTGTGTGATGGCTGCGCTTACACGTAAATTGCTCTAAGTCCTCGATAGACGCTAAGATCACAGTATAAATTTAAGTTTGGAGTTTTTAATGTCGTTATTTATCACTGATGAATGTATCAACTGTGATGTGTGTGAACCAGAATGCCCTAATGGTGCTATTTCTCAGGGGCCAGAAATTTATGTAATTGATCCGGCGCTTTGTACTGAATGTGTTGGCCACTTTGATACACCACAGTGTGTGGAAGTGTGCCCGGTAGATTGTATTCCTGAAGATCCAGATAACGTAGAAACAAAAGAACAGCTTCAAGCAAAATATGAAGTCTTGATGGCAGTAAATAAATAGTCTAATTCAAGATCACTAATAATCGAAACGTTTTGTATAACGCACATTAGATTTATCATTAACTTAAGATTCATGGCAATAAACACGTTTGAAATTTATTTTCTAAAAAAACGGTAATAATGACAAAACTCAATCAATCACAGTGTGAACAATCGGGCCTAGTTCCGGTAGCTGTGCTTGAGAAAGTTGTCAGTAAATTGTTAGTACATAATGAACGTGATGCCCTTAGAATGGGGTTGGTTGAACTCATTCAAGATTGGCATAAACCATTGAAAATAGCACTATATTCTAGTGGTCAACGTGGTTTCATGACACATCGTGGTCAAGTGCTTGCAGATATTATTATTCACGATGTGTTAGATGAACAAGCAACGCTTATTCAGGTTATAAATCTATCAGATATTACTGAGGTTTATAATGCTGTGGCATCACACCAAATTCAGACCTTGTTTCATAACAATTCAGATTTAGTTGATCTATACGTTCCTTTATTGCAGGGCGACCTTGTTGGCGCGGTATTAGTTATTCATGGTATTTCATTTACACCAATCAATAAGTTGATTTGGGAACAAATGCTTGCTGCCTACAATTATCTTAATCAGATGTTATATTCGGCGGAAATTGATCCCTTAACAGGCTTAATGAATCGCTTAGCGTTTGAGCGATTATTAAATCAAGCGGCAAATAATACTGAAAAATTATCGACGAGTGATGAAGCAACCTATTTTGTGTTAGCGGATATTGATTTTTTTAAAAAAATTAATGACACGTTTGGGCATTTATATGGTGATGAAGTACTGATATTGCTTGCTCGGATGATGTCTGAATCATTTCGGAGTATTGATTGGTTATTTCGGTATGGCGGCGAAGAGTTTGCAATTGTTTTGCACGATGTAAGTTATGTCGATGCATTGCACGCTTTAGAACGTTTTCGTGTCAAAATTGAGTCAAGCTCATTCCCGCAAGTTGAACGTGTCACTGTCAGTATTGGCTTTAGTCGAATGGTTAAATATGAACCTGTCAGCAGTTTAATTGATCGTGCTGATAATGCCTTATATTTTGTTAAAAATAATGGTCGTAACCAAGTCCAGAGTTATGAGAGCTTAATTGAACAGGGATTATTAGTTAAAACGGAACAAGAATCCGGCAATATTGAATTGTTTTAGCTTTTATCTTTATGCAAACTTCAGCGTGCGGTATCCTACGCGGTTTAGATTTCTAGCCTTAAAGAGTTGTCATGCAACAAGAATATCAACCAGCGGTTGTGGAACAAACTGCCCAGCAGTGGTGGCATAACCAAAAAACCTTCCGTGCAGTCGAAGATTCGACCAAACAAAAGTTCTATTGTCTTGCTATGTTCCCATACCCAAGTGGTCAATTACACATGGGGCATGTGCGCAATTACACCATTGGTGATGTTATTTCTCGTTACCAACGTATGCAAGGTAAAAATGTATTGCAACCTATGGGTTGGGATGCATTTGGTTTACCAGCAGAAAATGCGGCTATTAAAAACAAAGTACCGCCAGCGGCATGGACATATGACAACATTGATTATATGCGTGGTCAGTTACAACGCTTAGGTCTTGGCTATGATTGGGAGCGTGAGCTTGCGACTTGTACGCCTGAATATTATCGTTGGGAACAATGGTTATTCACTCGCTTGTTCAATAAAGGATTGGTCTACAAAAAAACAGCAGCAGTCAATTGGTGTCCTGTTGATAACACAGTACTTGCCAATGAGCAGGTTGTTGATGGCTGTTGTTGGCGTTGTGATACTCCTGTTGAAAAGCGTGAGATCCCACAGTGGTTTATGAAAATCACTGATTATGCAGAACAATTGTTAAACGATTTAGATCAGCTTGATGGCTGGCCAGAACAAGTTAAAACAATGCAAGCCAATTGGATTGGTCGTTCGGAAGGACTTCAAATTAAGTTTGGTATCGCAGACAGTTCAGAAACCTTAGCCGTTTATACAACGCGTCCAGATACATTGATGGGGGTGAGTTATGTTGCCGTTGCAGCTGAACATCCCTTGTCATTAAAAGCCGCTGAAACAAATTCTGAGTTAGCTTCATTTATTGAACAATGTCGCAAAATGGAAACCTCTGAAGCAGCATTAGAAACAGCTGAGAAAAAAGGTGTTGCAACAGGTTTAATGGCAATTCATCCAATCACGGGTGAACAGGTTCCAGTATGGGCTGCAAACTTTGTGTTGATGGGCTATGGTACTGGTGCTGTTATGTCGGTACCAGCACATGATCAGCGTGATTATGAATTTGCACAAAAATACAACCTAGCAATTAAACAGGTGATTGAGCCTGCTAATGAGCAACAATACGACTTGGATATTGCAGCATTCACCGAAAAGGGTCGTTTGATCAATGCCGGTCAATTTGATGGTTTAACTTCTGAACAAGCATTTGATGCCATCGCTGATGTATTAGAGCAGCAAGATAAAGGTGAACGACAAGTTAATTATCGTTTACGTGATTGGGGTGTGTCTCGCCAGCGTTATTGGGGAACCCCGATCCCAATCATTAATTGCCCTGATTGTGGTTCAGTGGCAGTGCCAGAGCAAGACTTGCCGGTTCGATTACCAGAAGATGTCATTGTTGATGGTAGTGGTTCACCGATTAAATCAATGCCTGAGTTTTATCAATGTGCTTGTCCTCAATGTGGCAAAGATGCAGAACGTGAAACTGATACCTTTGATACGTTCTTTGAATCATCGTGGTATTACGCTCGTTTTACATGCCCAGATAATGACCAAGCCATGTTAGATGAACGTGCTAATCATTGGTTACCGGTTGATCAATATATTGGTGGTATTGAACATGCTGTTTTACATTTATTGTATGCACGTTTCTTCCACAAATTAATGCGAGATGAAGGTTTAGTAACTGGTGATGAGCCATTTAAGAACTTATTAACGCAAGGTATGGTGCTAAAAGATGGCGCCAAAATGTCTAAGTCGAAAGGTAACACCGTTGATCCTCAAGCATTGATCGATCAATATGGTGCCGATACTGCACGCTTATTTATGATGTTTGCAGCGCCGCCAGAACAGTCGTTAGAGTGGTCAGATAAAGCCGTTGAAGGTTCGAATCGTTTCCTAAATCGCTTATGGCGTGCAGTACAAAGCCATGTCGAACAAGGCGATGTCGTCGCGCTTAATATTGATGATTTAAGCGATGAGCTCAAAGCACTACGTCGTCAAATCTATCAAACCTTAACAAAGGTTAGTGATGATATTGGTCGTCGTCATACCTTTAATACTGCTATTGCCGCGATTATGGAATTAATGAATGCCTTGGCTAAAGTATCTGATAACAGTCAACAAGCAAGAGCGGTTATTCAAGAGTTATTAGAAAAAGTGGTATTGATGTTATCTCCTATTGCGCCTCATATTTGTCATCATTTATGGGCACAGTTAGGCCATGAGCAAGCTGTAGTTGAAGAATTATGGCCTGAAATAGATGAGTCAGCACTGGTTCAGGATAAAATTGAGCTTATGGTGCAAGTCAATGGTAAGCTACGTTCTAAAATATTAGTCGCAGCTGATGCTGATAAGGCATCAATAGAATCACTAGCGCTCGCAGACGAAGGTGTAGTGCGTTATATTGATGGCAAAGACATCCGTAAGATTATTGTTGTGCCAGGTAGACTGATAAATATTGTTGTTGCCCAGTAAATTAAGGATTATGTTGATGACACGTTCCCTATCAAATACTTTTGTTGCACTGTTATTACTGGTTGTGGCTGGCTGTGGCTTTCACTTAAGAGGGGTTGCTGACTTAGCTCCAAGTCTAAAAACAATGTATATCCAAGGTACCGATATTCAACAGGAATTTGGCTTGGCATTAAAACGTGCTCTTACTGCAAATGGCGTCACTGTTTTAACTGATTACCAACAAGGTACAGCAGTATTAACAGTCTTGGAAAACAAAACAGAACGACGTGTATTATCAGTTGGTGCAGACGCTAAAGTCAGTGAATATGGTTTGCATGGCACGGTGCGCTTTAAGGTGAGCGATGATAAAGGTCAACTGATACTGGATGAACAATCAGTAGAAGCACAGCGTGATTATCAATTTAACCAAGATCAAGTTTTAGCAAGCGGAAATGAAGAGAGTGCATTGCGTGAACAGCTTAATCAGCAACTTGCTCAAAGTGTTTTACGCCGCTTGTCGGTACTGAAATAATCACAGTTTATGCGCCTACGCGCTGATCAAATTTCGCCGCACTTACAGCAAGGTTTATCACCGGTTTATTTGATTTATGGTGATGAACAAATGCTGGTCGAAGAAGCGAGTGATCTGGTAAGACAACACGTTCGTAAACTGGGTGCTGATGAACGTCAGATTTGGCATGTTGATGGCCGATTTGATTGGTCGCAATTGCAATGGCAAGAGCAGACGATGTCATTATTTTCTAGCCAGCGTTTACTTGAGATTCGTTTGCCATCTGGCAGTCCTGGTCGTGAAGGTGGTGAAGCCTTAAGGCAGTATGCAAGTCAACCACCTGAAGATACAACCTTATTGATTATCAGCGGTAAAATTGACGCAAAATCGACCAAAAGTAAATGGTTCATCGAACTTGATAAAATAGGTGTAACTATTCCGGTTTGGCCTGTTGATATCGGTCAATTACCTAGCTGGATCCTGCAGCGAATGCGGCAACGAGGTTTAACTGCATCACAACTGGTCGCTGAGTTAATTGCAGAGCGTGTTGAAGGTAATTTATTTGCCGCCGCCCAAGAAATTGATAAATTAAGTTTATTATGTCCTTCAGGTGTAGTTGATGAGCAGATAGTGCTTGAGTCGGTGGCCGATAATGCTCGTTTTGAATCCTTTGGTTTGATGGACAGTGTGATGTTGGGTCAAACAGACAAAATTCCGCGAATGATCGCGCGCTTACGATCTGAAGGGCTTGATATATTAAGCATTTTTTCAGCCGTGACTTGGACGGTACAGCGGCTAGTGGACATGGCGATTCAGTTAGACCAAGGCATGAACATCGAACGTGTTTTTCAAGCCCAGAAACCACCGGTTTGGAATACAAAACAAGCGATGACCCGGATGACGTTGCAACGACATAATCGCCAACAGTGGCTTAGTTTTATTGAGATGATGGCAAAAGTTGATCAGGCTGCAAAAGGTAGTCTAGCGGAATGTCCATGGTCACATTTAGAAACATTATGCATGCGTATTGCAGGTGCAAGACTATAATGTTTCAACTAAATAATTAAGGGGAAATGCAGTGGATGTAAGACACTACATGCAAACATTAGGTAAGCAAGCAAGAGAAGCCAGTCGAGCTTTGGCGCGTGCTGACACCAATACTAAAAATCATGCCTTAATGAGTATAGCCTCTGAAATTCGAGCAGCTGCGGATAATTTAAAGCAGCAAAATGCGATAGATTTTAATGCAGGCATTGCTAAAGGTCTGGATGCTGCATTATTAGACAGATTGGAATTAACGGATGCTCGTATTGAAGGAATGGCTGAAGGCCTAGAGCAAATAGCTGCTTTAGCTGATCCTGTCGGCGAAATTAGCAATATGACATTTCGTCCATCAGGCATTCAACTAGGTCAAATGCGTGTGCCTTTAGGTGTGATTGGAATTATTTATGAGTCGCGTCCAAATGTGACTGCAGATGCTGCTGGCTTATGTTTAAAGTCAGGTAATGCCGCAATTTTAAGAGGTGGTAGTGAAGCCATTCATTCGAACAAGGCGATAGCGGCCTGCATTCAACGTGGTCTTGAAAAAGCAAACTTGCCTTCATCAGCTGTACAAGTTGTTGAAACAACCGATCGTGATGCTGTCGGTGAGTTGATTACCATGTCAGAGTATGTCGATGTGATTGTGCCACGCGGTGGCAAAAGTTTAATCGAACGTATTAGTCATGATGCACGTGTACCAGTAATCAAACATCTTGATGGCATTTGCCATGTTTATATTGCGGCTGATGCAGATCTTGATATGGCAGAGGAGATTGCCTTTAATGCTAAGTGCCATCGTTATGGTGTGTGTAATGCCATGGAAACATTATTGGTAGATAGTGCGGTTGCAACTGACATTTTGCCACGATTAGCGAAACGTTATTTAACCGAGTCGGTTGAGCTGCGAGGCTGTGAACGTACACGACGTATTCTGCCTGATATTCATATCGCTAGTCATGAAGATTGGGATACGGAATATTTAGCACCAATATTATCAATTCGCGTTGTCGATGGCCTTGATGCTGCGATGGATCATATACATCAGCATAGTTCTGGCCATACTGAAGCAATCGTGACTCAAAATTATCAAGAATCACGCCGTTTTTTAGCCGAAGTTGATTCCAGTTCAGTTATGGTCAATGCTTCAACACGATTTGCTGATGGCTTTGAGTATGGACTGGGTGCTGAGATTGGTATTTCTACCGATAAAATTCATGCGCGTGGTCCAGTTGGATTAAATGGCCTGACCTCACAAAAATGGATTGTTTTAGGTAATGGACAGATAAGACGCTAATGACTGCGCCAGCCATTGGGATTTTAGGTGGCACATTTGATCCTGTGCATTTTGGTCATCTAAGACCTGCAATAGATGTGTTGCAGCAGCTAAAGCTGGATCATATTCGCCTTATTCCAAACAACACGCCGCCACATCGCCCCGCACCCGTTGCCACAGCACAACAACGGATGTTAATGCTGCATCTTGCTGTTAAAAATAGCGAACAATTTGTTGTGGATGATCGTGAGTTACATCGTGATGGAGCCTCCTATACAGTTGATACTTTGCGATCATTACGTGGTGAGTTTCAACAAAATCCACTTTATTTATTGTTAGGAACAGATGCTTTTCTTGGAATAGCGTCATGGCATAACTGGCAACAACTATTAGAATTTGCACATATCGTCGTTATGCAACGACCTGATGAGATTCTAAATCTAGATTCAAATTTAGCGGATTGGTATCACGACCATCTGGCGATAGAGTCTGATGTGGAATTGTTAGCAGGAAAAATATGGCCGGTTGATGTTACCCAACTAGCTATTTCAGCAACTGAAATACGCAAACAATATGCTGTAGGTAAGTCGATACAATTTTTATTACCGGACAGTGTGATTCAAGTGATTGAACAACTGGGTTTATATAAAGAAAATTGTAAAGATGGATAATGTATTTTTTATTCTATCTAAGATTACTTGGGGTTTATTAAGTCCTGCCAGTCTTATTATTTGGCTAATGATCTTTGCGACAGTGGTGTTATTGTTTAATAAAAGGCGACTAGCGCTAGGCATATTAGTCCCAACCAGCTTATTTAGTTTTGCACTGTTAGCGTATCCTATCGGTGACATCTTAATTTATCCGTTGGAGTCACGCTTTAGCAAACCGGCTCCAATGCCAGAACAGATTGATGGCATTATTATGTTAGGTGGTGGTGAAGAATTAAAACCATCAATTAGTTGGAATAGTGCTGAGTTAGGCAAGGGGGGAGACCGTTATGTCGGTGCCACACTTTTGTCGAAATTTTATCCAGATGCCCCTGTTATTTTTACAGGTGGTAGTAGCTTATTAAGGTTGCAAGATTCGGAACGGGAAGGTGATATTGCCCGTCAGTTATTAATTGCGATGGGCATAGATAAAACACGATTAATAATTGAATCACAGTCACGCAACACCTATGAAAATTTCTTATTAATTAAACCTAAACTGCCTAAGCCGGATGGGCACTATGTGTTAGTTACATCAGCATTTCATATGCCGCGAGCAGTTGGTGTCGCGCGCAAACTTAATATTAATGTGATTCCTTATCCTGTTGACTACAGGAGCAATGTGACTGAATTACGCCAGTGGGATTTTAATCTATTTGAGCATTTAGAAGTATTAGAACCGGCATGGAGAGAATGGATTGGTTTGACTGTCTACTATTTAACAGGCAAAACATCTGATTGGCTAAGTAAGTAAAAATAGGTCAAATTTCACCCAATTGTTGACCTTAATGTAAACTATTCAAATTATTTAACAGCGGAGAGCCCAATGCAGGCTAACGAATTAAAACTTCTAGTGATTGATGCATTAGAAGATATTAAAGCTGAGGACATTCAAGTATTGGATGTGACAGCGATGACAGATGTAACTGATTTTATGATTATTGCAACGGGTAAATCGACCCGCCAAGTTAAAGCACTTGCGAATGAAGTCGTCGTGCAAGCTAAAGCTGCAGGTGTTCAGCCATTAGGGGCTGAAGGTGAAGATGTTGGTGAATGGGCATTAGTCGACTTAGGCGATGTTATTGCTCATATTATGACGCCGCAAACGCGCGCTACTTATAATTTAGAAAAATTGTGGAGTGTGCCTGACACAACAGAACAATCTAAGGTCACGGCTGAAGACTAATGAAACTCAATTTGCTGGCAGTTGGCAATAAAATGCCAGCTTGGGTTACTGACGGCTATCTTGAATACGCAAAACGTTTACCCCGTGAATGTGCTCTCAATTTACACGAAATAACGCCAGCTAAACGAGGCAAGAGCGGCAGTACTGCGCAATGGATGCGTGAAGAGGGCGATCGCTTATTAAGTCATATTCCTGATAATCACCATGTGGTTGCACTTGATGTCAAAGGTAAGTCATGGACAACAGAGCAATTAGCTGATCAACTTAAACATTGGTTAGCAGATGGTCGTGATGTATCACTGTTAGTGGGTGGGCCAGATGGCATGGACGAGCGTTGTCTACAACGTGCGGATCAAACGTGGTCCTTGTCTGCTTTGACCTTGCCGCATCCTTTAGTTCGAATTGTAATGGCTGAGCAGTTATACCGAGCGTGGACTGTTTTGCAAAATCACCCTTATCATCGCGCATGAATCTTCCAGACATTGCTTTAGCATCAGGTTCCCCTCGTCGACAAGAACTATTGAGTCAAATTGGAGTCAGTTTCTCGGTGGTTGCTGTCGATGTTGATGAGTCTTTGCTAGACGGCGAATCAGCGGGTGACTATGTACAACGGCTTGCTGTTGCCAAAGCACAAGCTGGCTGGCATATATTGTCATCACAGCAGAAAATACCTGTATTAGGTGCTGATACTGCTGTTATTGTTGATGATGAAATACTAGGTAAACCGCGTGACGCAGATGATGCCAGAGCCATGTTGCAAAGGCTTTCAGGTCGGTGCCACCAAGTAATGACTGCTGTTGCCATTGTCGATCAACAGCAGGTTTTATGTAAACTGAATACCAGTGAGGTTTGTTTTAGCGATCTATCTTCTGAGCAGATAGCTTGGTATGTATCAACTGGAGAAGGAACTGATAAAGCAGGTGGCTACGCTGTGCAAGGTTTGGCTGCGATGTTTATTGAACGAATTGAAGGGAGTTATTCAGGCATTATGGGATTACCGTTGAGAGAAACGAGCGTGATGTTGCAACTAGCTGGACAGACTCATGAGTAGTGAAATTTTAATTAATGTGACTCCAAGTGAAACCCGCGCTGTTGTTGTTGATAATGGTGTCCTGCAAGAAGTCTTTATTGAACGAACTGAATCACGGGGTTTAGTTGGCAGTATCTACAAAGGCAAAGTCTGCCGTGTTTTACCTGGCATGCAAGCTGCGTTTGTTGAAATCGGGTTGTCACGCGCTGCTTTTTTACATGCTTCGGATATTTCAATTCCCCAAGGTCAAACTGGTGACTTGCAAGAAATGGAAGTACCAGCAATTACCTCGTTGTTACGTGAAGGACAAGAGATATTAGTGCAAGTGATCAAAGATCCCATGGGCACTAAAGGCGCACGTTTAACAACTCAATTATCAGTCTCATCTCGTTATTTAGTTTATATGCCGGAAACACAAGGTATTGGTGTCTCACTGAAAATAGAAAGTGAACAAGAACGCCAGCGTTTAAAAGCGTGTTTAGCTCAACGTCTCGATACAACATCAGGTGGCTATATTTTAAGAACGGCAGCAGAAGGTGTCTCTGAAGTAGAGTTGATCGCTGATTTAGAGTTTTTACACCGTCTCTGGGAGAGATTAGGTGAAAATAAAGCGTCAGTTCAATGTGGTGAACCTTTGTATCAAGACTTACCGCTTGCGTTACGATCGCTTCGCGACTTATTTACCCCTGACATTGAACGGATTCGGATTGACTCTGGTGAAACATATAGAGCAGCGATTAAATTTGCTGAAAACTTTATTCCAGAGAGTGTGCCTCAAATAGAACATTACAAGGGGGATCGTCCCTTATTTGATTTATTCAATGTTGAGGATGAAATTCAAAAAGCACTTGAACGTAAAGTACCATTAAAATCGGGTGGCTATCTTATCTTTGATCAAACTGAAGCAATGACGACAGTTGATGTCAACACAGGTGGTTTTGTTGGTCACAAGAATTTAGAAGAAACCATTTTTAAGACCAATCTCGAAGCTGCTCACGCTATTGCCCGCCAATTACGAGTTCGTAACTTGGGTGGCATAATCATTATTGATTTTATTGATATGGAAGAGCAAGAACACCGCGAGCAAGTGTTACGATCATTAGAAAAAGCCATGGAAACAGATCGGGCACGTCACAATATCTGTGCTGTTTCAGAATTGGGTTTGGTTGAAATGACACGTAAACGTACTCGTGAAAGCTTGGGCCATATCCTATGCGAACCTTGCCCATGTTGTAATGGCAAAGGCTATGCAAAAAGTGCAGAGTCTGTCTGTTATGAAATTTTCAGAGAAATTTTACGTGAAGCCAAACAATATGAAACAACGCAGTTTTTGGTATTAGCCTCACAAGACATTATTGACAGATTGAATGATCAAGATTCAACTAATGTTGCTGAATTGGAGCAATTTATTGGAAAACCAATATTATTCCAATGTGAATCTGAATATAACCGTGAACAATTCAATGTGGTGTTGATGTAATTCGATGTCTATTGTTCGTCATAGTTTTCACATCATTAGTCGGCAGCTTGCTTATGTTGCAGTTATTGTTGCATCGTTACTAACACTTGTTATTGCCAGCGTTTACTGGTTATCAAATGCGGTCGAGCAACGTCAAGATGAGATAGCCAGTTGGGTTAGTAATTATATTGGCTATCCTGTGACAATGTCAGGTGCTGGCCTTCATTGGATAGGCTTAGAACCTAAACTTCAAGTTGATAACATCACAATACTTCGTCAAAACGGTCAAGAGCAATTACTAAGCTTAGAACAACTTTATCTTGGTTTAGATATTATTAGTAGCCTTCGGCAAACAGAGCCCGTGATCAATGATGTATCGCTTTCGGGACTAGTGATATCCATTATTCGTAATGAGCAAGGCAAGTTTGTTATTCAGGGATTATCGACAGATTCCGATTCGTCACCTAATAAAGAGTGGTTACGTTGGATAAACCTGATAAACAAAGTTAATTTAACTAATATAACCTTAGCTTTGAGTGATTTTAAACAGCCCTTACTATCGGGGCATTATGTGCTCAATCAAGTCCAAATTGAGCATGATGATACGCAATGGAACACAACACTGGATTTGTCATTACCAAGTCAGTTAGGTAACAGTGTTCAAGTAACTGCCGAAACTGATATCAATAACAGTTTTGAAGTGGGACATTGGCAAGCACAGGCCAAACTCGATAATGTTGAATTAGCAGCGTTTTCAGACATGATCGTATGGAAGGATATTAGTTTAACGAAGGGACACATTACTGCCACCTTATCCCTAAGCGGTAATGAAACTAGCGTTGACTTTATCACTAGTTCAATAGACGCCGATCAATTAGAACTAACATCGTTAAATGTTTCGGCCTCAAGCGCTAATATTGAGCACTTTTCTGGTCAACTTGACTGGTCTCGCTCATTACAGCAATGGCAAATGTCTGGTCGTGAGATCCAATTACGCATGAATGGTGATGACTGGATTCCAACAGACTTCAAACTTATTAAAGGTTCTGATAACACTTTATTATTTAATAGTGGCTATCTCAGATTAAGTGATATAACCACGATTGCCTCATTGACTGAGTTGTCACCTGAATTTATACAAAAGCAAAAACCTGCGGGTGATGTAGAGACGCTCACAATGAGCTATTCCCCTGAAGATGGGCTAACAAGTTTGGCATTCAAATTAAATGAAGGTGGTGTCTTACCTTGGCAAGATTGGCCCGGTGTAACAGGCCTAACAGCATCAGTTAATTGGAATAATGACCTTGGGAATATTGAATTCGATAGTCATCAATTAGTTCTTTATCCCGAAGGCTGGTTAGATAAGTCGATGTTTTTTGATTCGATTACAGGCGTTATTAGAGTTAATCATCAGCAGGATAAATGGGTAATCCAAAGTCAGGCATTACGATTATGGAATGATGATCTGACAGTGCAGTTAGATGGCTCGATTGAACGAAGTAACACCGGAAAAATCGTTAATGATCTGGCAATTAGTTTACAAGATGTTGAGATCAACACATGGAAATCCTATCTACCACAACGCATTTTAGAGAAAGATTTTAACGTGTGGGCCAATGATGCCTTTGTGGCGGGGAAAGTGATTGATGGCAAAATTGAATTGGTCGGCGATTTAGCTGACTTTCCCTATGATAATGCTCCTGATAAAGGTCATTTCACAATGGACTTGCAAGTTGAAGGGGCGCAACTGCATTATGCACCTGAATGGCCTGATATTGTTGATGTAAAAGCCAAGATTGCCAGTAAAGGTAGTAAACTCGTTATTACGAGCAAGCAAGGAAAAATTGCTGGTTTTGATTTTCTGGATGTCACTACAACGATAGAACGATTTGTTTTATCCAACCCGATATTATCAGTCGATGGTGATATGACGGGTAATACCCAACAGTCATTACTGTTTTTACAAAACAGTCCTTTAAAACAACGATTTGGTAGTGTCTCAAAAACAGTGCTTGCACAAGGTCAAAGTGATATTCATCTCAATTTGTTAGTGCCACTGACGCATGTCGATGATACACAGGTATCTGGAAAAGTGAGTTTTAAAGACGGTTCACTACAGAGTATGGATATGCCTGCAATGTCTGTGACAAATGTGATTGGAGAGCTTAAATTTAATAACGAAGGTGTGTTTGCGGATGCAATTAAGGCACGTTTTCTTAATGATGATGTTGTGATAAATGTTAGTCCAGAGCAAGGAAAAACCATAGTAGATGCAATAGGCAGCTCCTCAATCGAAAAACTTAATACAGTATTTAATAATACGTTGCCCACATTTGTATCTGGTCAATTTAATTATCAGTTAGATGTGTCAATCGCTGAAAAAACAGTAGGTGATTTTTATGTTGATGCCGTTGTCCATTCTGATTTGCAGGGCCTTACATTAGATTTGCCTTCACCATTTACTAAACAGGCTAATGAACTTAAAACATTTAGGGCTGGCTTTGAGCACGTTAATGATGATTTGGTTTATACGATCAATTATGACAATCAAATCAATGCAGTTGCTATGCCTCAGGGCGAAAATTGGCGCGGTGAGTTTCGCTTAGGAAGTGGCCAAGCAAGCTTACCTGAACATGGCATTAAAGTACGCGGCCAGCTTGCAAAAGTATCAATCGAGGATTGGTTGTCGTGGCAGTCTAAGCAAACAATGGATAATAAGAGCGCTTTGGTTGACAGTATTGATGATATTTCAATGACCATTGATGAATTAAATGGCTTTGAGCAAAAACTAACACAACTTAATCTTTCAATGCAGCGAGATGCACAGGGGTGGCGAACCCAATTTCATAGTGAGCAAAGTAAAGGTTCTTTATATCTACCAATGCGCTTTGATAACGATGCAATGTTAAAAGTTGATATAGATAAGGCTAATATTACTTTCCCCAAACAAATCAAGACAAATGTCGCTGTAACAGATAAAAAATCATTAGCCTTATGGCCAGCAATGGCTATCAATATTGGTTCTTTAACAATAGACGATATGAACTTAGGTCAGTTATCACTACGATCAAAAAGAACACAAGACGCGTGGATTATTGAACAAGGAACATTGGCGTCAGAGTATTTTAGTGCCAACGTCACCGATGGTGTATGGCAGAAACAATCGACAGGAGATAGTTCGCATTTTTCATTACAATCAAAAAGTGATGATTTAGCAGGATTATTAAAAAGCCTAGGTTATATTCAAGCTGTTGATGCTACTGGTATTGAAATTGGTCTTGATTTCACTTGGCCAGATGATCCTTTGTCAGTATCAGTTGAGACAATCCAAGGCCAACTAAACATTAATGTTGGTAAAGGCAAATTAACAGAAATAGAACCAGGCGCGGCTGGCAGGATTTTCGGTTTGCTTAGTGTCGCGGCCATACCAAGGCGTTTGTCTTTAGACTTTAGTGATTTGTTTGGTAAAGGCTTTAATTTTGATTCAATATCGGGAGACTTTAAGTTAGCAAATGGTTTGGCGACTACGGACAATATGGTCATGAAAGCTGAATCTGCATTAATTGAAATGACGGGACCGATTGATGTTGCGAATAAATCCTATAATCAACAAGTGAAAGTGACTCCAAATGTTTCATCAACGTTACCACTTGCTGGTGCAATGGCTGGCGGCCCTGTTGGCTTAGGTGTGGGTGCTGCTATTTTATTGTTTGATAAATTGGCTGATAACTTATTCGATAAAAATATTGTTAATTTAATTAGCTATAAATATGATTTAACTGGACCATGGAATGATCCCCAGTTAACTGTAGTAAAACCGACTGTTCAATAAAAAACCAGCAAATTCTGGTATGATCTACCGATTAAATCACTAGTAACGCCATCATGACTTCCTCACTCTTTGAACAGGTTAATCAACAATTACTTATACCAGCAGGTTTGGTTGAAGCAGATCTAGAACAGACACTTGCTTTGACTATGGGGCGAGGGGTTGATTATGCCGATTTG
>JBFIJJ010000023.1:0-20265 GCA_041600795.1 Methylophagaceae bacterium
AAATACCTATTCAAGTGGAAAAGCACTTGATAAATTCGAACGTGGGAAGCGTAGTAGTGCTTTGAAATTAGTATTTATTTTTCCGATTATGTTTATCAAATCATATTTTATTCGTAGAAATATTTTGAATGGCTGGCGTGGATTTATTGGCAGTATGGTCAATGCATTTTACGCATTCCTTAAAGAAGCCAAATTGTATGAGCAAGAATTAGCACATAAGCAAAAAAGGAATAGTTAGATGCAGTTGAACCTAAAAACAATGGACTGGACTATCTATTTATCCACGTTGCTTGTAACAGCTATTTATTGGGCTCAACCTTTTTCTGGTGGGCCGCGTGTACCTTCAGTAATTTTAATGATTTTGGGTATTATTTTATTTGTGAAAAGGCTGATATCGCTCGAGGATATACGATTACGTCGCTTTATCACTGTTTTAACGCTGTTTTTCGTGCCAGCTGTTTTGTCCTTAATTAGTAGTTATGATCGGAGCAACTCCCTCAAACTTATTATCTTACTCCCACTGTTTATCCCATTCGCGGCGGCTGTTTTATATCTGATAGACAACAAGATTAACAATAAATTGTTGTTTTCTATTGTGACCGTTGTATCAGTGTTTTGGGTATTTGATGGATTAATTCAATTTGTTTTTGGACATGATCTTTTTGGTGTTCCACCAACAGATGAAGGACGTATTGTAGGCCCGTTCGCCCATCATTTAAGACTGAGTTTATTTTTGTCGATTAGTTTGCCTTTGGTTTTGTTGCAACTCAAAAAATCTGGTTGGATAGCACAGTTACTTTATTTGGCACCAGCAATATTGGTCATTATGTTATCTGGCGTTCGTACCGATTTATTAACAGCTTTACTTGCTATTGTGCTGTATGTGATCGTTAACAAACATACAAAGTTGTTATTGGGTTTTATTCCATTTCTGTTAGTGGGAGGTATGCTAGCAAGTCATTTTTCGGGCATTTCAGAAACAAAATTAAAAACGTTTTCTGGCATGCCAGATAGTTATCAGAAGTGGAATCTTTTATCATCACATCGCCTTGATATCTGGTTAACAGCCAAGAATATGGTATTAGCACATCCGATAACAGGTGTAGGGGCACGAAACTTTTCCAATGCCTATGACGATTATGCAACTGAGGGCAATTTTTTCAATAGTGAAAGAGTGTTTCATGCCCATCATCCGATGATTTCGATTGCGGCCGAAACAGGCCTGATTGGGTTAGCCGGTTTATTTATGGCACTTTGGCTGCTATATAAGTGGGGACGAGAAAGCAAGGTCACTAATTTATGGGCTAATCCATGGCTGCAGATATTGGTATTAATGTTCTTTCCGATACAATCCATGCCACTGTTATTTACATTATGGTGGTTTCCAATTGTGACGATAGTGATGTTATTTTATCTGTCAGACTTAGATGCCGACGTTAGTACAATCGCACATTAAAATTAAGTGGAGCGACCTTAATTGAGCGTTAACAAAGTATTGTGGTGGGGGCGTTCAGATGTTCATTATTCACGAAACCGCATTATTCGACAGTTATTCAACGAGTTAGGTTGGGAAATTATTGATTTTTTTCCAGTCATTAGTCGTTTTGCTGATATTGAAGCACACTTAAAAGCTATTCCAACCGTTGATTTGGTCTGGGTACCTTGCTTTAGACAGCGAGATATCGGCGCTGCAGCGCGTTGGTCGAAATATAAATCTATACCGCTAGTATGTGATCCTTTGATTAGTGCTTATGATAAACAGGTATGGGAAAAAGCAAAGTTTAGAGAGCATAGTAAAAAAGCCCAAAACTTGCTTCAATGGGAGCAAAAAAGACTGCGGTCAGCAGACGTTGTTGTTGCTGATACTGAGCAGCATGCTAATTTCTATCATGAAACATTGGGCGTAGATCAAGCATGTCTTGTCGTTTTACCGGTAAGTGCAGAAGAATCCTTATTTAAGCCAAAGCAATTAGAACCAAATGCACCATTAAATATTTTATTTTTTGGTAGTTATATTGGTCTTCAAGGTCCAGACGTCATTGCTAACGCGATTAGTTTATATGATGGACCGGATGTGACGTGGACATTTATAGGTGATGGTCCTCTCCGTACTCAAATTGAGAAAAAGCTAGAGTCTATGAGCAATGTCAGGTTCATAGATTGGGTACCCTATGAGCAATTACCTGACTATATTGCAAAAGCTGATATTTGTTTAGGCATCTTTGGCGGCACTGAAAAAACTCGTCGTGTTATTCCAAATAAAGTATATCAAGCCTTAGCTTGTGCTCGTCCGGTTATTACATGTCTATCAGAAGCCTATCCGCAAACCTTAAGAGATAATGCTAATAATGGTTTGTTTTTTATACCGCCAGCTAATGCCGAAGCTTTAGCAAACATAGTTGCTGAATTAGCATTGCAGCCGGAATTAGTCTTTCAAGCACGACAACAGGCTTTAATGAGTTATCAGAATTACTTTTCTAATGAAACATTGAAGCAGAAGTTAACGTTGATGTTACGGAAGGTATTATAGTTATTTAACGCTTAGTCTTTTCCAAATAAATCTCGGGTATAGACTTTATCCTGCACATCTTTCAAATTATCAGTCAGGCGGTTGGCAACAATTACATCACTCTGAGCTTTGAATTGGGCTAAATCGGTCATGACTTGTGAGTTGAAAAATGTTGAAGTATCTAAAACCGGTTCATAGATAATAACCTCGATACCTTTTGCTTTAATTCTTTTCATAATGCCTTGAATGGCTGATGCTCGAAAGTTATCAGAGCCAGCCTTCATGATAAGACGATAAATACCGACCGTTTTGGGCTTACGTTTAAGTATTGCATCAGCGATGAAATCTTTGCGGGTAGTATTGGCATCAACAATAGCTCGAATCAAGTTATTAGGCACATTTTGATAATTTGCTAAAAGTTGTTTGGTATCTTTCGGCAAACAATAACCGCCATAACCAAATGAGGGATTGTTGTAATGTGAGCCAATTCTTGGATCTAAGCCAACACCATCAATGACATGGCGTGAGTCGAGCCCATGGGTTTCACAGTAGCTATCAAGTTCATTAAAATAGGCCACCCGCATTGCAAGGTAGGTATTTGAAAATAGCTTAACGGCCTCTGCTTCCGTGGCGTTGGTAAATAAAACTGGAATATCTTGTTTCAGCGCGCCTTCAACCAGTAATTCAGCAAAAGTATGAGCTCGATCTGAGTCTTCACCAACAATAATGCGAGAAGGATAAAGGTTGTCGTATAAAGCTTTACCTTCACGCAGGAATTCAGGTGAGAATAAAATAGAATCACAGTTAAATTGTTGTTTGACACGTTCGGTGTAGCCGACAGGTACGGTCGACTTTATTACCATAACCGCCGTAGGATTGATTGTCATAACATCTGCAATGACAGACTCTATTGAGTTGGTATTGAAATAATTGGTATCAGGATCGTAATCAGTTGGGGTTGCAATAACGACAAAATCAGCATTGTTATATGCATCATTTTTATCTAAAGTTGCTCTGAAATTGAGTTCTTTTTCATTCAAAAAGAGATCGATTTCAGCATCTTCTATTGGCGATTGTTTGTTGTTTAATAATGCAACTTTTTCAGGAATGATATCGAGTGCAACGACTTCATGATTTTGTGCCATTAACATAGCAATAGATAGTCCTACATAGCCTGTTCCTGCAACTGCAATTTTCATTGTTTATCCTCACATAATTCGCGATAGATAGTGAGTGTCTTCTCACGCATTAGTTGTAATGTAAATGGGTGTTCTTTCAGCACTATAGGCGGGTTTTGTTGCCAAAATATGACTTTGTTAACGACGGCATCAATATCATTAACTTTTACTAAACCATCTGGCAATAAGGTATGTAATTGTTCAGCAACGCCACCGTGATTATAGCCAATGACCGGGATACCCATGCTTAATGCTTCAATGGTGGTACGACCAAATGCTTCGGGTTGTTTTGCTAGAGAAAATACGATATCTGAAATCGCTAAAATGTTTTGAATGTCACTTCTATGACCAGTGAACGTAATATCATTGTTCAAACCTAGACTTTCAATGCGTTGTTGTAATTCGAGCAGAAAGCTTTGTTTGCGAGGATGCGTTTCACCCACAATCAAACCATGAATATTCAGTCCATGTTCTTTAAGTTGTTTAATACAACTAATAAAATCATCTTGACCTTTCCATGCGGTAATACGAGCAGGTAAGGTTAATACCCATTTACCAGTTAATTGGGGGAAATCCGTTTGCCATTGATTTAACCATGTTTGATCCGGCTGGTAGTTAGGGTGATAAAGTTCAGTGTCAATACCGCGATGAATAACAGTAATTTTATTAGCTTGAGTTTGCGGATAGTTGTCACAAATATAGTCTTTAATCATGTGAGAGACAGCGATAACTCGTTCCCCAATAGTCATGATGGCGCTGTATTTATTAACAGAGTAGGGGCCATGTACTGTTGTGACAATATGAGGACGATCGTCTTTTGGCAGTTTTCGCCAAGCAAGATAGGCGATCCATGCCGGTAAACGTGATCGCAAATGAATGATATCAGGTTTGATTTCTTTAAATAATTTGCGTAATTGCCAAATATATTTCAGTGTTGATAACTTTTTTTCACCGACAGGTAATGCTATGTGCGTGGTGCCTTCACGCTCTAGTTGTTCAACTAAGCGACCGCCTGCGGAAATAACATAAGACTGATGACCAGCATCGACTAATGCCTTGGCTATTTCAGTTGTACCACGCTCAACGCCACCACTATTCAGTGCCGGTAAAATTTGAATAACAGTAAGTGACTTAGTCATTGGGCTAATATCCAGTCAGCGGCACGTTGTGCTTCATTAAGTTGATATGGAGGTAATGGCAATGTATGTGTCGCCTGCCATTGTTGGTAGCTGCTTATCATGTTCTGATCAATCAATTTTTCGATACCACTGACAATGCGATTATCAGACACTTTCTCTAGCGATAAACAGCCAACAGCAGCACCGGATGTCACTGCTTCATATAACATTGATACACTATCAGGTGACACCCATACATTAGCAGATGTTGTCAGTTGGGTAGGCAACCAGTCATTTGACGTGTGTATATGGTCAACACAAATAATATCGCCACAGACCGCTTTTAGCTGCTCAATAAAATCAGTGGGAGTGCGTCTTGAGTTTGCTAGTGTCCAATTAATATCAGACTGTGTTTCCACAATAGTTCTTATTTGTTGAATGATCTGTTCAGAATTCCAATGAAAGTGTTTACTAGGACCGCCAACTAAAATCAAACCTGTCGATGGAAGCTGTTTCTTACTCGGTTGAACCATATTGAGCACGCCTTGAGTGGCGAGAATTGTATTACTGTGTGGTGGCTGATCATGTTCAGGGATGATGGCCAGATCAAACCAACATAATGGCCAATTAGAACGCATTAATAAAATACTTTTACCACTGAAATAATGAGCAGCAATCAGCATTGCAATATGGGTACGATTCCCCGCTGCTACTAAATAGGTTGGTTTTGCCAATTTAGAAAGTGCACGAAAAAATTTTCCGGAAATGACATCAATTAGAAATCGGATACGGCTGTGCGGGATCGGTATTGTGTGACTTATCACGTCTGTACGGTTTGCGATTGCTTGGATCAACCCTTTCACTTGGTTCTCATGGCCAGGTTTTTTATCAGTAAAATGCCAAATGACAAGCGGATTGGCCATATCAACTTAGTGCAATGTGCTGTGAGCAACAAAAATAAATAAGGTGCCTGCTGCAATCAAAACAATCTGTTGTAGTGTTTCGCTTGGTTTAACTTTGGCATGAAGACCGGGAATGAGATCTGCAACCGCAATATAGATGAAGCTTGAAGCGGCAATAACTAAAATGTAAGGCAAAATTTGTTGCATTTCTGCAAGCACAAAATAGCCTAATAATGCGCCGACAACGGTACCAAGACTCGATAAGATATTATAATAAAGTGCTTTGCCTCGATTAAAACCACTGTGCAATAAAATAACAAAATCACCCAGCTCTTGAGGTATTTCATGGGCGGCAATTGCAAGTGCTGTGACGATACCTAAATGAATATCTGTCATAAATGCAGCAGCGATCAGAATACCATCAACAAAGTTATGAATCGTATCGCCGACTAAAATAAGTGTACCCGCGGCATTATTCTTATTATGTTGGTGGCTATGATTATGACCATGATGATGGCTATCATCTTCAGGTATGTGTGCATCACAATGATCACTATGACAGTGTCGCCATAACACTAATTTTTCTAATAAAAAGAAACTCAGCAACCCTAATAATAATGTAAGGCCTATGTTATGAGGGTCTACAGCGTATTCATGTTCCAATGCATGCGGAATAAGCCCAAGAAAAGAAGCGCCTAGCAATGCACCAATCGCGAAACTGACCAAGTGGGGTACGGCAAGATTACGAGTATTTTCAGGAATAAGAAGAAATGTTGATGCTAGAAGGACACTTAGTAAGCCGCCAATCAAACTGAAACCAATAATCCAGAATAATAATTCCATAACATTCCAAAAATAAGATATTTAATCGGCAGATCATACCTTATTTTGAATCAATCCAGATCATTGATGCCATTCGGCCACAGATGCCATCTCGGCGATAAGAAAAAAAGTGAGTGGCATCGCTAACCGTACATTTGTCACCGCCATAAATAGCATTGATTCCACTTTGTTGTATGCGAAGGCGTGCAAGTTGGTAAATATCAGCAAGGTAATGTGTTGAATCAGTTTGTACAAATGCGCTTTTTGCATTTGGTGATTGGTTTGTGAAAATAGTATAGACATCTGTACCCACTTCAAACTGGTTGGGACCAATTGCGGGACCAAGCCATATCATTAAATCTGAAGGGTTAGCACAATAATAGGAAATCGTTTTTTCAATAATACCGTCAGCTAAGCCACGCCAGCCAGCATGTACTGCTGCGACAAAACTTGCTTGTTTGTCACAGATTAAAACAGGCAAGCAATCAGCTGTCATTACCGTGCAAACATGATTGGAATTTGAGCTATAACTGGCATCAGCATCACAGTCTAATTGCCAATCACGGCTGTTGATTACATTAGTACCATGGGTTTGATTTAACCAGCGCGGTGCTTCGGGTAAAAGTGCTTGTTCAGTCAAGATATCGCGGTTAGTTGAGACCGTGTTTGGGTCATCGCCAACATGTGTGGCCAGATTTAACGCATCATATGGCACAAGACTTACTCCGCCCAAGCGTGTTGTGCAAAGTGCTTTGATAGCTTTTGGGGCAGGCCAGTCAGGAGTAATGAAGTCTATCGCCATTAGGGATGTATCGACACATTAAGGTAATGACACCATGAATCGAATAAATCACGATCACACGCCGCAAGTGCTGAGCGAGGTATGAGCGTATTATTGAATACCGATTCACCTTCTAATGTACAGACATGACCACCGGCTTCAGTCAAAATTAAATTAGCGGCGGCATAGTCCCATAAATGCTGTTTAGCATGCAGATATATATGGCCACGACCTGCCGCAATCCAACATAATTCTAGGGCAATAGATCCAAGACTACGTTGTGAGGCATAAGGCACATCGGTCACGATTTGTGATGCTAATTCATTTGTTAAGCGTTTGAAATCAATTAATGCTATCGATTTTTTGAGTGTTAATCCTGTGTCTAATGTGGTTAATGGCTGGCCATTTAAGCTAGCTCCTTTGCCTTTTTGCGCAACAAAACAGTCATCATGAATTGGGTCATAGACTAATCCCAAGGTGACTTGACCTCGTTCAATTAAAGCTAAAGAAACACAAAAATAAGGAAATCCAGCTGCAAAATTACTGGTGCCATCAACAGGATCGACACACCAAAGTGATTGTCCCGACGATAATAATGTCTGCTGTTGCTCTGAGGTCATTTCTTCGCCAAGGAAGCCGATGTCTGGATAGGCTGATTGTAACTGAGTCGTGAGGTGTGTTTGCATCGCTAAGTCTGCTTCGGTCACGATGCTGCCATCAGTTTTGTAATGGCGTTTGACATCGTTAAACCGAGGTATTAATTCGGATTTGCTGGCGGAAATAACGATGTTTGATAGTTGTTCTAAATCAATATTCATAGGCGAAGTATAACAATACCTTATGCTTTATATTCAAACACTGACCCTCACACTGTAAACTAGTTCAATCAATTGAAACTGAAAGCTAGTCATCCTATGCGAATACCACGATTTTATTGTCCTGAACTTGAGCCAACACAGACAATGTGCCAGCTTCCCGACGCTGCGCACCGTCATGCTGTACAAGTGCTTCGCTTAAAAGCGGGTAGTGTGTTGCGTCTGTTTAATGGTGCTGGCTATGAGTGTGAGGCAACACTTGATACTGTGTCAAAACGTGAATCCAGCGTCGTTATAAATCACATCATTGAAAGTGATAATGAATCTCCATTAAGAATAAGCTTATTACAAGGTATATCACGTGGTGAGCGCATGGACTATGCGCTACAAAAAGCGGTCGAACTGGGTGTCACTAGTGTTATTCCAATTGTTACGGAACGCTGCAACGTTCAACTTTCTAATGGTCGCGCTGATAAACGAGTGCAACATTGGCAGGGAGTTATGGTGAGCGCATGTGAACAGAGTGGGCGTAATGTTTTGCCTGAATTGGCAGATGTGACCGAGTTCAAAGACGTCTTGCAACAAGTTCAGGTACCATGCCGCCTGGTGCTTGACCCTCTGGCAGAAACAGGATTTAGTTCATTAGCCAAACAGGATAATGTAGCCTTGTTGATTGGACCTGAAGGCGGACTCAGCGATACTGAAATTGAACACGCTAAGCAAGCTGGATTCCAAGCTGTGAAATTTGGTCCACGCATTTTACGTACTGAAACTGCTTCGGCAGCAGCATTAGCTATCGTCCAAGCGATGTGGGGAGATTTAGGATGATTGATAATGGTTTATCCATTTTGCTATTGTGTGGCTTAGCATGGTTTTGGTGGGATAGTCGTGGCGTTGCAGAAAAGGCGATTGACGCTGCCAGAAGAAGTTGTGAACAAGCGGGTGTCACATTTTTAAATGACACGGTTGGTTGGAAAAAAATCCGACTAAAACGCAATCGTCAGGGACGAATACAGTTACAAAGAACCTATTTTTTTGAATTTGCTAGTGATATGGCGCAACGTTATCAAGGTGAAATCATTATGCTAGGTCGGCAGGTTAACAAAATTAATTTAGATGCTTATCGCGTAGTGTGACAAAGCAAGTGATATCAAGGTGAATGCAATGCAAAAAACAGCGTTATTAGTCGATGATTCTCGCGTTGCTCGGATGACCTTAAAAAAACTTTTGGTTGCTCATGAGTTTGAGGTTATTGAGTTAGGTAGTGGTGAAGAAGCTATTAATCATCTGCAATCGACCGCGATGTTGCCGGATATTATTTTTATGGATGTAATGATGGACGGTATGGATGGTTTAACCGCTACCCGTCAGATCAAAGCAGATAGTAATTTTGCAGCTATTCCGGTGGTGATTTGCACTGGTAATGATACCGAAGCGGATATCGATAATGCACTGGCAACGGGGGCTATGGCTGTTTTATCAAAACCACCTGCCGCCGAGTCATTAGCTAATCTACTCATTAAATTTGAACAGTGTAGAGTTGAGCAGGCAGATATAGAGCCTGTGGCTCAACCCTCAATACTTCCTAGTTCTGAGCCTGTTGCAGCAGTTATTGATGAGGCGCAGTTGGCTGAAAAAGTGATGGCCCAAATTGAGCAAAGTCTATTGACTGAACTTAAACAAGATATGCGCAATATGGCTGAAGATATTAGTCGGCAAGTGGCGGCAGATACCGCCGAACAATTTGTTGTGACGGAAGTTAAAACAACATTGGACACATTGATGCCAGCTTTAACCGAACAGGTGATGGCTCAAGCAAAACAACAAACAGAGGTCACGGCGGAAGAAATTGCTAAACAAGCTGCGCGAGATACCCTGACTAAATCAGCAGAAAATACCTTACGACGTGTTGCTTCCGAATTAGATTTGGGTTCCATGGTATTTCAGACCTTGTCTTCAGAAGGCGTATCTTGGTTAAAACATCAAGAGCAGAAGTTACAGGCGCAATTAAGTCAGCAACTACAGCAAACTATTCAAACTACGATTGATCAAAGTTTAGAGAATTCACTTGAACAACGGATATCGCCATTAGTGACTGTACAGGTTAATAAAATGCTTGCTCAACAGGCAGAAAAAGACTTGCCAGAAGGCCAAGATGCTTCTGAGCAAACGGCTGCGATAGCGCGTTTAAATAAACTTGTCATCGGTCTTGGTATAGGGCTTATTGCTGTGGCTGCTGCAGTAGGAGTTAGTTTCCTTTAACGATGTTAACGCCATGAATATAAGTCAGGCTCTCAAATTTGGAGCAATGACATTAGCCTCATCAGAGAGCCCTGAAATTGATAGTCAAGCCTTGTTGTGCCATGTACTGGCATGTACGCCTACCTATCTCCATATGTGGTCAGATAAGCAACTGACGGATCAACAGCAAAGCCAATTTAAGCAACTTATTGAACAACGCTTAACTGGAAAGCCAGTCGCCTATGTAACTGGTTTACGTGGCTTTTGGTCTTTAGATTTGAAAGTAAATAATGCAACGCTAATTCCTCGTCCTGATACTGAGTTATTAGTCAGTCTGGCATTAACAAAACTTGAGCAAGAGATGATTGTTGCTGATTTAGGTACAGGCAGTGGTGCTATTGCATTATCGTTAGCTCACGAGTTACCAACGTTACACGTCTTAGCAATGGATTTTTCAGGTTCTGCTCTTGAGGTTGCTCACGAAAATGCAATTAGCCATGGCTTGAACAATGTAAGTTTTTGGCAAGGTAGTTGGTTAGATGCTATTTCTGACAAAAGTTTAGACATGGTTGTGAGTAATCCACCGTACATAGAGCAACATGATCCCCATTTATCTCAAGGTGATGTCAGGTTTGAGCCGATTACAGCCTTAGCTTCAGGTAGCGATGGTTTGGATGATATTCGACTTATCGTCAGCCAAGCACAACGTTGTTTGAAACCATTTGGTTGGTTGATGATTGAGCATGGTTATCATCAATCTGAACAAGTGCAATTTTTGTTTGATGCCGCTGGTTTCGATAATGTATCCGCTTATCAAGACTTTGGTGGTCAAGATCGGGTCGTAATAGGCCAACTCACGTTATAATAACCGATACTTTTTAAAATGATGTTGTTACCGTATGAATGATGAACAACTGCTACGTTATAGTCGTCAAATTTTATTACCGCAGATAGATATTAATGGTCAGCAGAAACTGCTTGATAGTCATGTTTTAATTATTGGTCTTGGCGGCTTAGGTTCTCCTGTTGCTTCATATTTAGCCGCTTCAGGTGTTGGCCACATTACCCTGAACGATGATGATAAGGTTGAGTTATCAAATCTACAGCGTCAGATTGTGCATAGTGAAACTGATATCGGACGACTTAAAGTTGAATCGGCAAAAAATAGTCTTGCTGCCATCAATAGTGAAATTACTATCGACACGATTGCGAGAAGACTAGATAAACAGGAACTGCTTGATCTTGTTGCTGACGTTGATGTTGTGGTCGATTGCAGTGACAATTTTGCTACCCGATTTATGATTAATGACATCACACAACAATTAAAAACACCGTTAGTATCAGGTGCAGCCATCCGCTTTGATGGTCAAGTGACGGTGTATGATGCTCGGCAAGAGGGTAGTGCGTGCTATCAATGTATTTATCACGACAATGGTGAACCTTTGCAAACATGCTCCGAAAGTGGGGTGTTATCACCACTGTTAGGCATTATAGGCAGCATGCAGGCAGTTGAAACAATCAAACTCATTACTGAGGTTGGAGAGGGATTATCGGGCAGATTGATGATGCTGGATGCATTGACTATGTCCTGGCGTGAAATCAAATTACGTCAAGATCCTGATTGTCCGATTTGTCAGAAACATAAAAGTGAATAATCACTATAAAACTCATATATACAGAGCTAAAGCATGAATCAACCGATTGATAATACCGTATTAGAACAGGCTGCAGAAATTGCCTTACAACAAGCCAAGCAACAAGGAGCTAGTGCGGCAGAAGTAGGTGTCAGTAAAAGTCAGGGCTTATCTGTGACGGTCAGGCAAGGTGATGTTGAAACATTGGAATATAACAATGATACCGGTTTAGGTATTACCGTTTATTTTGGACAAAGCAAAGCCTCAGCAAGCACATCTGATCTGCGTCCAGAAGCAATTGCCGATGCCGTTAAAGCCGCTAGTGGCATTGCTAAACATACACAGGCAGATGAATATGCCGGCTTAGCCGATGCCGAATTAATGGCAACGGAGTTTCCTGATTTATCGTTGTATCATCCGTGGGATATTGATGCAGAACAAGCAATTAGTATCGCTACTGAATGTGAGCAAGCTGGTTTTGATGTCGATAGTCGAATTACTAATTCGGAAGGTGCAAGTGTATCGAGCCATCAAGGTGGTCGCGTTTATGCCAATAGTCATGGCTTTGTTGGTAGCACTATAAGTAGTCGCCACAGTTTATCGTGTACGTTGATTGCGAATGATGAGCGAGGCATGCAACGTGATTATTGGTATGACATGACACGTGACCCCGCCGATTTAGATAGTGCGAAACATATTGGTCAACGTGCCGCTGAAAATACGCTTAAACGCTTAAATGCACGTACGGTTGCTACCGGAACCTACCCGGTTGTTTTTGCGGCTGAAATTGCGCCATCCTTATTCGGGCAATTTATTGGTGCTATTCGTGGTGGTGCCTTATACCGCAAATCGTCATTTTTATTAGATCATCTAGGCAAACAAATATTTCCTGAATTTATCCATATTCACGAACAGCCCTATTTATTGAAAGCCATCGGTAGTGCCGCTTTTGATGGTGATGGCGTTGCGACCAAAACGCGAGATATTATTACTGAAGGTGTGTTGCAAGGTTATGTCCTAGATAGCTATTCAGCTCGCAAATTGAATATGACAACCACGGCCAATGCTGGTGGCGTTCACAATTTAACTATTGATAGTGGTGAGCTTGATTTTGCCGGCATGCTCAAACAAATGGATAAAGGAATATTAGTCACAGAGACGATGGGAATGGGCGTTAATATTGTTACTGGTGATTATTCTCAAGGTGCGGCTGGTTTCTGGGTGGAAAATGGTGAGATTCAATATGCCATTGATGAATTTACTATCGCCAGTAATTTACGAGATATGTTTATGGGGATCCAAGCCGTGGCAACCGATGTGCAAAAACGAGGTAACACTCGGACAGGCTCGGTATGGATCGATAAGATGACCGTTGCAGGCTAACGTTTATTTAAGCGAGCTGTTTAGAAATGTCAGGTAATCACCAGATTGGATATGAAATAAATCTGAGACATCACGATTAAAAATATAAACCCATGCTGAAACGCTATCACCATTTGCCAAAGCGATAGTGTGTAGTTGCCTGATATATTCATGTGGCGGTGGAAAGTCATCGCTGCATTCTTCATAGCTATCTAATTGTTCTAAGATAGCATGTTGTCCACGATAGACATCGCCTATTACTTTGTCATTAGCTGATTCAGAAATGACAGCACCTGGATAGCCATCTACTTCAAATAGTTTTGCTTGTAGTTGCCCAGTCGAGATAAAGTCACATTGCTGCCGCAAATGCTGCGACATTGATGTTGCAGTTTCTTGACGTAAGGTTCCATAAACAAAAATAAATTCAGTAGACATAGCTTTTTCCTTTGTTCATAAGCGGAATAGCAATCGTGTTGTCTCTGACATCAACTGGTTTTAAACCAGTGTTGGTGTAGGCAAGGCAATTGTCGATTTAGTGTAGCACTTTAAATACTAAGTTAATCTTAGATAAAACAAAAATCCAGCTTTGATCTATTTTCAAAAGTACAGTCTGTCCAGAGCCTGACTTAGACTTTGCTTTTATTAATTTCTATCGTGACATGATCGAGTTTATCAAAATCAGCAATGATATTTTTATAATACTCTGTTTGTTGTGGGTGTTCGGTTGCTAAAGTGATGATCGCCGCATAATGATTGGCGCTGACCCGCCAGATATGAATATCGGTGATGTGTGTGTCAGTATCATCTTCAAGCGCCTGTTGAATCGCAAGTTGATAATCAGCATCAATACTACCATCAAGTAAAATAGGACTTGTTTGTTTTAACAAGCCATATGACCAGCGTGTAATGATAATTGCCCCGACGATACCCATTAGTGGGTCAAGTGAGTTAAAGCCAAAATATTTACCTGATAATAAAGCAATGATTGCAAGCACAGAGGTCAATGCATCAGCTAGAACGTGGAAATAAGCGGCCTGTAAATTATGATCTTTATGGTCGTGGTCGTGGTCGTGGTCGTGGTCGTGGTCGTGGTCGTGGTCGTGGTCGTGGTGATGCTCATCCTTTAATAAAAATGCACTGATGATATTAATTGTCAGACCAATGCATGCAACATATATAGCAGCGTTAAATTGGATAATTTGTGGATCAACTAAGCGATGAATTGACTCAGCCATCATAATCAATGCCACCACTGATAATGATACAGCGCTCGCAAAACCACCTAATACGCTGACTTTACCTGTACCAAAGGCATAGGCAGGGTTATCGGCATGACGGCGGGCATAGCGATAAGCAAAGATGGTGATCATAAAGGCGGCAACATGAGTTGCCATATGCCAGCCATCAGCAAGTAATGCCATCGAACTGTAGACTGTGCCAGCTACAATTTCAGCCAACATGGTAATGGCGGTTAACATTAATACATATTGTGTGCGACGTTCACCATGTTCATTGTGTTGAACAAAATCGTGATTATTTTGCCAATTTTGGTTGTTTTGCATCTGGTTTCCGTTACAGTTTTTTATTGATAAGCAGCAGTCAAAATATCGGTAATGTCGTTGAGCTCACCTATGGCAAAAAGGCTATTGAGAACTTCACGTATTTGTTTGACTTTGTGGCTACTATGATTTCGTATTTTCACTAGTTGTTGGTTTAAATCATCTTGATGTTCAAATAATACGGGTTTAATTGGCGACAAACTACAATGAAAAAAATAGAATTGCTGGCATTGTAGCGCGCGATTGATAAACACGGCTTTCTGTGCCGGTGTGCTTAAGTGATAGTCGGTAGCAACTTGCCAGTTTCCACTATTATCACTATGACAATATAAGCCAAATTGAATTCGATTATCGGCTAGTTTTAATTGTTCTGATAGAACGGTAACCAGTTGCTGCATTGCATACCAGAGTTCAGTTGGATAGTTAGCACTAGCAACATTGGTTGCGATCGCTTGCAAAATGCGTTTGTTATTGGCATCCATACCAAGATAGAGCGGAACCGCCGTTATTATTTTACTGACAGTATCATTGATAACACGTGATTGCTGGCTGATAAAGTAACTTTGGTCATTCTGTGCCAGCTGTGCTTTATTTCGCTCAATTGCAGAGATAAAAAAGCGATTAATGCTCTCAGCGCAAGCATTGATATTACGTTCTAACCCCAGTGTTGTAGTGCCTTGCCAATGATCAACATGTTTAATTGTAAAGGGAACCGCATGAAGCTTGACGGCCTTGGTTTGGCTTTGCCAACGCGTAAAGTTCAAATTAACGTTGGTTTCTGACTCAATATCAAAGTAGCCATTTAAGCTTAATGACACACCAGTTACCGATACATCACTCGTTATTACATCGAATGATGTGTTGTTTAAATTGAGCGTAATTGCTGTTTTAATAAAGTAACGTTGATTTTTAATGTTGATGTAAGGGCAAATTGGTGAGGGCTTTGGTATATGACCTTGCCATGAAACAGAGTCTGGTGCCGCAAAATCATTAGCTTTAGCCCTGTTCACAGAAGGCATAATGTTCTGGCAACTGATGCTGATATCGGTTAATACTGCTAAGTGTGAGATAGCAGAAAGTCGATCAATCAGTGCTTCGGTACTGGCGCTATTGGTAGCGTTTAGCTGTTCTAGTTTAGATTCAATTATGCTGAGATCGAGCGTGGTCGCTTGGGATTGAAGTAATAAAACAGATGCCTGATTGAGTCGATTTGACCAGACTAAAGCATCAGCAATTTTGGCTTTATCCTCAGTCGGAATAATAGTGCTTTTTAACGTATTGTCTTCGGTATAGACAATAAGTAAAAACCGTTTTTCATTAAGCAATTGCTCAAAAGGCACTACCGAAAAATCGATAGCATGATTTCCTAAGCGTAAGGCTTCGAATTTTTTTGCTGAATTAGATAGGTTAATGATTTGGATGCGATCCTTAGCATCATTATGAGATAACCAAAACAATGGGCTGGACAGCGTTGCTGTGTACAATCTTAAATAATAGTGACTGGCTAGATTTAGCAGCAAATCATCAAGATCTAGATGTTCAAGCGTATTATGCTGTTGTGACCAATTATCGAGCCATTGTGTAATCGCACTGTCATCATCACGTTGTCGTACTAAGACGGCATAACTATGTAAGTCATCATGCTCAATTTTAAAAATAGAATAATTGACTCTTGCCATCTGTTTTGCGGATGGAGCAGATGAAAACTCTGTAAAATCAATGGTGACAAAATCATCTTGGGATAAGGTAAAAGCTCGCTTCATTACGATGCGAATCGAACTGGTCGTGATATCAACAGTACTTGCATGATAGAGCACATCGCTAATTCGAAGTTCGATTGCAGTGGTGTAATAAATTCTAGGTTCTTTTCTTGCCAGTAACTTATCAAATGCAATGAATTGGATCGATTCTTTGTCTCGCAGCAAGATGGGCTTTGATTCTAATTTCTGATGTCTTTCTGATGTATCGATGGGTAATGATTTAAGTGCTTTTAATAAAGCTTCGTTAACGCCTATCGTATAACGGCCATTGAAACGGTCGAGTAATTGCTTAGCGAGTAGATAGGCACGGTCATCAAGATAATGGGTTAAACCGCCAAAGCTATAAGCCTGGCATTCACCCACCACTTTTCCACGTAAGTCGATAATTTTAGTACACGGTTTTTGTAAGCGCTGTTGTTCTAACTGTCTTAGAAAGGCGATATTGCGTTGTTTCGAATCAGCAAGCTCGGCCATAATAATCGACTAGATTTTTTGCCATTCCGCATCGGTATGCGCTTTTATACTGAGTGCATGAATATCATGCGTCAACAATGCTCTAGTAGCGTCATAAACAAGTCGGTGACGTTGGATTAATGATAGGTTCATAAAAGCATCGCTCACGATAGTGACAGTATAATGGCCACCACCTGTGTTGCCAGCGTGACCAGCATGTAAAGCACTATCATCTTGAATATCAAGGTAGCTTGGTGACAGACTTGATAATGCGTGTTCTAATTTTTTAATGGTATCGGTCACGGTAATACTTTCTTGAATGGTTTCACTACAACCTTGGCATAGACGCCTGCCTCAATATAGGGATCGGCATCTGCCCACGCTTGAGCTTCAGTCAGATCTGAAAATTCAGCTACGACTAAACTACCAGTAAAGCCAGCATCACCAGGATTGTCACTATCAATAGCAGGATGAGGACCGGCAAGAATTAAGCGGCCTTGAGACTGCAACGCATTTAAGCGTTCAAGGTGTGCAGGGCGAGCTGCTAAGCGACGACTTAAGCTATCGCTACTATCTTCGCTAATGATGGCATATAACATAGTTAACTATCCTGCTTAGGCTTTGGGAGATCTTCAGCATGTTTTGCTAAATAAATGGACTGACCAATGATAAAGATTAAGGTCAAACCGAGTAGGCCGAATAATTTGAAATCAACCCAGATTTCTTCGTCAAAATTAAACGCGACATATAAGTTTGCAATACCAGAGCCAATAAAAAACAGCACCCATGCTGTGTTTAAACGGGACCAAATTTTTACTGGTAGAGTAATGTGTTCCGCCATCATACGTTCTAATAACGATTTATCGGTAAAGATGCGGGCACCTATAAATGCAAGCGCAAATAACCAATTGACGGCTGTAGGTTTCCACTTAATAAAATCAGGATTTTGTAACCAAAGCGTTGCACCACCCAACACAACAACTAAAACTAAGGTAATAAGGTGTGACTTTTCAACATGTCGGAACCGTAACCAAAGATAGCTAGTTTGTAAGACACTGGCGACAATCATTACCGCAGTAGCGACATAAATTCCTTTTATATCATATTCTTGTCCATCAAAATGATAGATGCCGCCGCCAAATTTATAGGCGATAAAAAACAAAATAATCGGAAAAAAGTCAAAAAATAATTTCATAATTGGTATCAGTTAAATCAGTAATAGACTGCATTCTAACGTAAAATGTTCATTATGACTTGTTATGACTTACATACCCACTCAACTGCATCAGATGGATCGTTAAGCCCTGAAGCTCTAGTTGCACGTGCCATTGAACAGGGTGTTGATGTATTAGCATTGACCGATCACGATGGTACCGAAGGTATTTCTGCCGCGCAACAAGCGGCGCAGCAGACAGATCTAACCTTGATTTCAGGTGTTGAAATATCGGTGTCTTGGGGTGCTAACACTATTCATATTGTTGGTTTGAATGTTGACGTGACCAATACTAAGTTACAACAAGGCTTAACCTCGATGCGTGATTATCGTGTTGAGCGTGCCCAATTAATTGCACAGCGTTTAGAAAAGGCCGGCATACCCGGTGCATTAGAGGGGGCCAGAAAATACGCCTCGGACGTGATGTTAGGACGAGTACATTTTGCAAAATTTCTGGTTGAACATGGCTATGCCAGTGATATCAACGATGTGTTCAAACGATTTTTAGTTCGCAATAAACCAGGTTATGTACCTGGTCAATGGGCCTCGCTTGAGGATGCAGTCAATTGGATCACTGCGGCTGGTGGTCAGGCTGTAATAGCGCATCCCGCTCGCTATAAAATTACCGCGACAAAATTACGCCGTTTTATTACCGAATTCAAAGATGCAGGTGGCGTTGGTTTTGAGGTGGTGTCTGGTCGTCAACATCCAGAAGAAGTAAAAAACTTAGCAAAGCTTGCCAATCAATTTGACTTGTTAGCATCGTGTGGTTCAGATTTTCATACGCCAGATAATACGTGGGTTGAACTAGGTAAATTATCAGCGTTACCACATAACTGCCAACCTATTTGGGCTGATTGGCACTAAATGAAATAGGCTGTAGATGCGCATAATGAAGATTCTTGGTGTATGATGCTCGCCAGCTAATTTTCATTATGGTTTACAAGGTTTTATATGAGTCAGTTTTTCCATTTGCATCCTGATAATCCACAAAAAAGACTAATCATTCAGGCATGCGACATTATTCGTAAAGGTGGATTGGTTGTCTATCCCACTGATTCAGGTTATGCCTTGGGCTGTCATATCGGTGATAAAGCTGCGATGGATAAAATCAGACGATTGCGTCAATTGGATGATGATCATAACTTCACGCTAATGTGTCGAGATTTATCGGAATTATCCCTCTATGCCAAAGTTAATAACAGCGTATTTAGAGCAATCAAAGCGCATACGCCAGGGGCGTATACCTTTATATTACCGGCAACGAAAGAAGTGCCAAGACGATTACAGCATGCGAAACGTAAAACCATCGGCCTTCGTATTCCTGAAAACAGTATTGCTTTAGCGCTCCTTGAAGAGCTTAATGAACCATTAATGAGCGCCACCTTAATCATGCCTGATGAAACAATGCCATTAACGGATCCTGAGGATATTGTTGATCGAATTGGTAAGCAGGTTGATTTGGTGATTGATGGTGGTTTTGGTAGTTTAGAGCCAACTACAGTAATTGAATTTATTGATGATATTCCTGAAATTATTCGTGTTGGAATGGGCGATCCAACACCGTTTGAAAGTTAAAAAATGACGTTGTTAGGAGTGCTAGCACTGCTAATGCTTGGTGTAATTGTGCTAAGTCACAGAGCGTCACAAGCCCAATGGGATGGCATCTATATAAACTGGATCGATGGTTTCGTTCGATTAGTCTGTCGTTATTTGCATCGGCTGCCGCCAACATCAATAAATTTGCCTGAACATGGCGGTGCTCTTATCGTTGCTAATCATGTATCGGGTCTCGATCCGTTTTTGCTGATAGCCGCATCTAAACGGCCTCTACGATTTCTGATTGCGCGCGAAGAATATGAGCGACCTGTTTTACATTGGTTATTCAAAGCGGCAGGTTGTATACCTGTTGATCGCT
>JBFIJJ010000024.1:0-20105 GCA_041600795.1 Methylophagaceae bacterium
ACTGAAGCAAGATTGGTACGTAAGATTTCAGGATCAGTAAAATCAGGACGTGTTTTGAAATCATCTTGGTCATAAAGTCGAATTGCCACACCCGCTGCCACACGCCCGCAGCGACCAGAACGTTGATTGGCACTTGATTGTGAGATCTTCTCAATCGGTAGGCGTTGTACTTTATTGCGAACACTGTAGCGACTTATGCGTGCATAACCAGGATCAACGACATAACGAATACCTGGCACTGTCAGCGATGTTTCAGCAACGTTGGTGGCTAAAACGATTCGACGGTGACCACCTGTTTTAAAAACACGATTTTGTTCTGCTGCAGATTGTCTTGCAAATAATGGCAAGACTTCGGTTTGAGGTGGGTGGTGTTTGCGAAGTGCTTCTGATACATCACGAATATCGCGTTCACCAGATAAAAACACCAACACATCGCCTTGGCCTTCACGACATAACTCATCGACAGCCTCAACAATACCGCGAATCATATCGTAATCACGCTGTTCTTCGTCTTCACCAGCAGGAGGACGATAACGTACCTCAACTGGATAGGTACGGCCACTGACTTCTATAACGGGTGCGTTATTAAAGTGTTTTGAAAACCGCTCGGTATCAATAGTCGCGGAGGTAATAATAACTTTGAGATCAGGACGTTTAGGCAATAGTTGCTTGAGATAGCCTAATAAGAAATCAATATTGAGACTACGCTCATGCGCCTCATCAATAATGATAGTGTCATACTGATTTAGAAATTTATCATTTTGGGTTTCAGCTAATAAAATCCCATCGGTCATCAATTTAATATAGCTACGATCAGCTTTAACCTGATCATGAAACCGTACTTTATAACCAACCAGATCACCTAGTTCACTTTTAAGTTCTTCAGCGATACGCGTAGCAACTGTTCGAGCTGCAATACGCCGTGGTTGAGTATGACCTATAAGTCCAGCGACACCTCGGCCTAATTCGAGACAAATCTTAGGTAATTGTGTGGTTTTGCCAGAGCCTGTTTCACCACTGAGAATAATGACTTGATTGTCATTGATTGCGTTAGCAATATCAGCACGACGATCAATAACAGGTAAATCAAGTTCAAAGTCTGGCTTTGGAAGCTGTAGTTGTCTTAATTGGCGACGTTCAACCGATTTTTGTATTTGTTCAGCAAGACTAGTTAGTTGCTTAGGATCGATATCGTTTTGTTTACGAAGCTGTTGTAAACGACGTTGCAAAGGGAATTTATCCATTAACATCGTAGCGTCTAACAGTTGTTCTAGCTGATGAAGTTGAGCGTTCAAAAGTGAGGGTACATCTATAGCAAAAATAATAGCCGGTTATTGTAACGTAACCGGCTAATTATTATTAGAAGTTAACAGTAATAGATTTAGCAACCGTCGTTGTTAATACTTCCATCTGGCATGGTTGTATTACAGTAGGTCACACCACGTAAATTGGCATCATCCATCTTTGCGCCGGTTAAGTCAGCACCGGTTAAGTCAGTAAATACAAGTTGAGCACCGCTGAAATTAACATTTCTTAGGTTGCTGCCATTGAAAATTGCATAATCAAGTAGCGAAATAGATAAGTCCGCACCTTCTAAATTGGCATTATCTAATTTAGAGTGCGTAAACCAAACACCTACAAGTTTGGTGTTACTTAGGTTAGCGCCTTTGATATTTGATTCACTCATATCGGCACCACTTAAATCTAAACCACTTAAATCAGCATCGCTTAGTGTGCAGTGATGACATTGCTTGGTTTCTAATAAACGATCTAAATAAATTTGATCGTAGGCAAAAGCTGAGCTTGCAATTAATAACCCCAACATTAGGATTGCTGACTTCATCGATTATTCTCCTGACGTAAGTGGACTATTCCAAGCCCCGTTGAAAAACTGTTGAGATAATGGACGTCGTTCTCTAGCCTTTAGTTCCCGCTCTAATTGTTCTTCATTGAGATTATCTAACGGTGCCGGATAACCAATCGCCATCATCGCCCAAAGTTGTAGTTCTTCTGGTAGAGCAAAGGTTGTTCTGACTTTATCAGCATCAAATCCACCCATCTGATGACTCATTAAGCCCATTTGCGTTGCTTGTAAGCACATGCTGATCGACGCAGCACCTGTATCATAGCCGACCCAGCGATTGTCTTTGCCGTTATGGCTAAAGCTTGAGACCGAGGCAGCAAGCACTAATACTGACGCATTTTTTGCCCACTCTTGATTGCCTGGCACAAGACAATCTAATGCCTTTTGCCATTGCGCTTCATCAACATGTTTATTCCAAATAATGTAACGCCATGGTGCGTCACCAAAACAAGAGGGGGCCCAACGTGCTGCTTCGCATAATGCGATAATTTGTTCGTTGCTGACTGCAACGGTAGGGTCATAAGCGCGACCACTCCATCTTTCAGCAAGGACAGTTGCAATCGGTTGACTGGTTTCAGCGGGTTTTGCTATCACAGTAGTATCCTTGTCAATTTATCTTGGCAGTGAGATTTTGGGTTCTTTAGCTTTACGATAATAGCCACCAATATGACCAATGATCATCACCAGATCAGAATTTGTTTTTGCGGCAATATCATTAAGCATAATGATACGATCAGAACGTTCTTGACCGCTAACACGTACTTTAATGAGCTCGTGTTGCTCTAATGCATTATCAATTTCTGCCAGCACAGTATCAGTTAAACCTTTGTTACCAATAAGTACAACGGGCTTAATGGTATGTGCTAACCCTTTTAAATAACGTTTTTGTTTATCATTAACTGCCATGAGTGGCGTACCTGTATTAAAATGAACGATTATATCAGGATGCATCAATGACTAAACATAAGTTTACTGTAACCGCGGCTCGCGGTATGTTGCCTTTATTAGCAAAAGAACTTGCTGATATGGGTATTACCGACACCAAACAAGAACAAGGTAATATTCGGATTACAGCAACCATTGAAGATGCATACCGAATTTGCCTATGGTCTCGTGTTGCTATTCGAGTCTTGATGCCAATTGCAACGTTTCCAGCAGCCAGTACTGATGAGTTGTATCAAGGCATTTATGCGCTACCGTGGGAAGATCATATTGATGCCGAAGGCAGTACGATTGCCGTTGATTTTAATAGCTTTCGTTCAAAAATCCATCACAGTCAATATGGGGCGCAGCGCGTAAAAGATGGTGTAGTAGATCGTTTTCGTGATCAAACGAACCAACGACCATCTGTTGATTTGCATCAGCCCGATTTACGTATCAACGTCTATCTTAAAAATAATCAAGCAATTGTCAGTATTGATTTATCAGGTGAAAGTCTACACAAACGTGGTTATCGCGTAACGACAACAGCCGCACCATTAAAAGAACATTTAGCTGCTGCAATATTATTGAGCGCAGAGTGGCCGCGTTTAGCTAAACAAGGTTGGGGATTAATCGATCCCATGTGTGGTTCTGGTACCTTTTTGATTGAAGCCGCAATGATGGCGGCCGATATTGCACCGGGCAGTTTGCGTGATTATTTTGGCTTTTTGTATTGGAAACAACATGATAAACAAGCATGGCAACGTCTAAAAGCTGAAGCTGAACGTCGCCGTCATAGTGGGTTGGCTCGTCTGCCTGTCATTATGGGCGGTGATGCTGATAGCAAAGCAGTTAAAGCTGCATTAGATAATATCGCTGAAGCCGGATTATCTGATCGGATCAATGTAGAGCAACGTGAATTATTAGATTGGCCAGCCCAAGCAAGTAAATTACCCGCAAGTGGCATGATCGTATGTAATCCACCCTACGGTGAGCGTATGGGCAATATTGCAGACCTTCATTATCTTTATGAAAGCCTTGGCAATATTGTGACAGAATCATTTCCTGCTTGGCGTACTACCTTAATTACTGATAATGAGAAATTGGGTAAATTCACTGGATTATCATTATTTGAACAATTTCCGTTTGATAATGGCCCCATTGCCTGCCAAGTTTTGTGTTACAGGGCTCCCAGACCTTTATCATCCAAAACACACGTTTCAACTCCAGTTGTTTCTGAGCAATCTGCCGAAGAAGATTTTGCACCGGCGGCCGTTGCTCCAGTTTATGAACTATCTGAACATGCTCAGATGTTTGTTAATCGCTTTAAAAAGAACTTAAAACACATCAGTAAATGGGCGCGTAAAAATGCAATCGAGTGTTATCGTGTTTATGATTCTGACTTGCCAGATTATGCTGTTGCCGTTGATTTATATGGTGATTATGTTCATGTTCAGGAATATGCACCACCTAAATCTATCGATCCGGAAAAAGCAGTGCAACGCCTAAATGATGTGATGCATGTGCTACCTGAAATCCTTAACATTCCAGCATCGCATATCGTATTAAAACTACGTCAGAAACAACGTGGCACCCAGCAGTATGAAGCTCAATCATCACAGAAACAGCGGTTTAAAGTCACTGAATCGAATCTATCATTTTGGGTAAATTTGACTGATTATCTTGATACAGGTTTGTTTTTGGATCACCGGATTACACGTCAAATGCTCGCTGAACAAGCAACTGGCAGAGATTTCCTCAATTTATTTTCCTATACAGGTTCAGCATCGGTTTATGCTGCTTCTGGCAATGCCAAATCAACAACAACAGTGGATATGTCTAATACCTATTTAGAATGGGCTCAAGATAATATGGCCTTAAATGGCTTTATTGGCGAGCAACATCATTACATTAGGGCAAACTGTTTAGAATGGTTGCAGACTGCACAACAATCCCCACAGAAATATGGCCTCATATTTCTTGATCCACCCACATTTTCAAACTCAAGCAGAATGGAAGGGGTATTTGATATTCAGCGAGATCACGTTAGCTTAATTGAAATGGCTGCACATTTATTAACAGATGATGGCGTCTTAGTATTTTCTACCAATCGCCGTGATTTCAAGCTGGATCAACAAGCCCTTAACAATCTGCAAATTAAAGATATCAGCCGAGCAACGTTACCTGCTGATTTTGAACGAAACTCTAAAATACATTATTGTTGGTCAATTAATTATTAACCCTACTTTTGGCGGGGTGACATAGTCAAATATTTTGGCGTAAGGTACTGACTATGTTGAAAATATCTTAAGATATAAGTCCCTCGTTTTTAAAACGAGAGAAGTGTTTAAACATCGATAACATAGGAGGTTGTCAATGGGAAATCACATACCAACAGTTGAAGACTTTATGACATGGTTAAAGTCGTGTTCTGATATCGACACTGAAACAGTGTTGAGAGAAGCATCCCCATCCTATAAAGAGTGGCGCAGGCTATATCCCCGCGGATGCAATGAAGATAACCTGCCGCAAATGGATATGTTAGCAATGTCTCTTTATGCTTATGCTAATAATCGAACATAGCGACATTATGAAATTTAATGGCTTTCATAATGTTGTCATATTAAGTGACTATTATTGCAGACATTAATTTATCAGGGAGATAAAAATGTTGACTCAATCACAAAGCTACCAATCAGTAACTGAATTTCAAAAACTCTCGTGTGAATTTACTACAGAAACCAGTCAGTTTGAATTAACTCAAACATACCGTGAATGGCTAGCGGAAAACCCTAATGGTTTCGAAGATATAATTAACGAAACTCAGACAATGTTTGCTTTATATCCAACCACAGCTGCAAGTATGCCTTGCTAACATTTGAGTTAGCATCAAACGCTGGGAGTGGAGCACGATGATCACCCATTCGTTCAACTATTGCAGCGTATGGGATGGTTGTCGGAAGTCTATTTTTAAGCATTGAAGGTGGATGCTCAATCATAATTTTATGCAAACTACGGCGCTTATCAACCATTGTAAAAAACGCATGTAGCCGTTTCGGTTTTAATTTGTGTTGTTTGAAAAAATCATGTGTTTGTTCGAATGTTCGTAATGATAAATACGTCGGAATAATGGGTACAAACAAACAGTCAGCCGTATCAAATATTTGTTCTGTCAACAGTGAAAAGCTTGGTGGGCAATCAAGAATAACCAGTGCATAGTTTTCACCAAATGGTTCAATCAATTTTGCAATAAGGTTACGTTTACCGTGATTACTTTGTGTTTCTAATTGTTGTTCAAAGTGGCGATATGAGAAACCGGCAGGAATAATATCCAAGTTGGTAAAATCCGTAGATTTAACCAGTTCGCCTATCGGTGTTTTCCCTGATAAAAAGCGCTTTGGTTCATTCTTATTTTTGGCTTTGCTGTTTAACAACCAACTTGCTGCACCTTGTGGGTCTAAGTCCCAGAGCAGAGTTGGTATTCCTGAGTTGGCAGCATGCCAAGCAATATTAACGGCTGATGTGGTTTTACCTACACCCCCCTTAAGATTGAAAAACGCAATTGTTTCCATAAACTCCTAATAATTAGCACTCAGCTGTTCTAATAAGGTGGTTTGGGCTGAAATCAGTTCAACACCTTCTGCTTGTTCAACCCGCTGATAACGACCATCTGCCGATAAACTCCATGCTTGAGCATTATCATTACAATAGAGTGTGATATCTTCAATGACGCGTTGTTTTAGTTTTTTACTTTCGATTGGGAAACAGGCTTCAACACGCCGTAATAAGTTGCGTTTCATAAGATCGGCACTGCCCGCCCAAACTTCTTCTTCACCATTATTGGCAAAATAGAAAACGCGAGTATGTTCAAGAAATCGACCGATAATACTGCGTACTGTAATGTTGTCAGAAAGTCCTTTGATACCAGGTTTAAGACAGCACATACCGCGAATAATTAGTTCAACTTTAACGCCTGCCATAGATGCACGGTAGAAAGCTTGGATCATTTCTGGTTCTACCAGTGAATTTACCTTAACAATGATGTGAGCTGGTTTTTTAGCTTTGGCATGTGTTATTTCACGTTCTATAAGGTTTATTAAACCTTCGTGCAGTGTGAAAGGCGCATGCAACATTTTATGCATTTTAGGGATCTTGCCTAAACTCGTTAGCTGTACAAATAGATGGGCGACATCTTCGCCCAGCTGTTTGTCTGATGATAACAAACCATAGTCGGTATAGAGACGAGATGTACTGCGATGATAATTGCCTGTTCCTAGATGTGTGTAATGACGTAATTTGTTATTTTCTCGGCGTAAGACTAGTAGCATCTTAGCGTGCGTTTTATACCCCACAATTCCATATACCACATGGACTGCAGCTTGTTGTAAACGTGAAGCTAATTCAACATTCGCTTCCTCATCAAACCGTGCACGCAGTTCAATTACAACGGTTACTTCCTTACCGGCATGAGCTGCTGCAACCAAGGCATCAACAATAGGTGACTTAGCTCCTGTGCGATACAAGGTTTGTTTTATTGCTAAAACATGCGGATCTGATGCCGCTTGTTTAAGAAAATCAATAACAGGTGTAAAAGATTGATAAGGGTGATGTAGCAAAATATCTTGTTTCCGAATCGCCGCAAATACATCCGAATTTGCTGATAAGCCCGTTGGCCGCCCTTGCGTGAAAGGCTTAAATTTAAGATCTTGACGTTCTACCAGTGAATAGACAGTTTGAATACGACTTAAGTTAACAGGCCCATTAACAAGATAAACGTTATCTTGATGCATGCCACATTGATCCCGTAAGAATTCGACCATATCTTCAGGACAATTATGTGCAATTTCTAAACGAACTTCATCACCATAATTACGTTGCGCTAACTCATCGGAAATAGCTAATAATAAATCGCTTGTTTCTTCAGTATCTATCGCTAAATCACTATTGCGTGTCACTCGAAATTGGTAACAGCCTTTGATTTTCATGCCATAGAATAAATCTTCGGCAAAGGCGTGAATAATTGACGATAAAAATACAAACTTGTATTCACCTTCTTTACGAAACTCTTCGGGTAACTCAATAACTCTAGGCAAGGCACGTGGCGCTTGCAGAATCGCATAACCACGATTACGACCAAAGGCATCTTTACCAATCAATGAAACAATAAAATTCAAACTTTTATTAAGTAGACGAGGGAAGGGATGAGCTGAATCTAACCCCATAGGACTCAACACAGGGGAGACATCTTCAAGAAAGTAATTACGTAACCATTCTGTTTGTTGTTCAGTCCAACTTGCACGAGGTAATACGTCAATGCCTTCAGCATTAAGCTCGGGCAATAAAACCTCGTTTAATACTTGATATTGCTCTTCAACCAACTCATGAGCACGTGTATTAATAAGCTTGAGTGCTTCTTGTGCACTGATCTGATCCGCTTCTAAGTACGGATCGCCAATTTCTACTTGTTGGATTAGTCCGGCGACACGAACTTCAAAGAATTCATCAAGATTTGTACTGGAAATACAAAGATAATTTAACCGTTCAAGTAATGGCACTTTAGTATCTAATGCCTGTTGTAATACACGCCAATTAAATTCTAATAAGCTTAGCTCGCGGTTTAAGTATAGTTCGGGATTATTTAGATCGATATCTTCAGTCATGGCGCCATATTCTATAAGTGTAATGTGACAATCGTGTGTCAATGGCCTTATTGTGCCATATCTACAGCTATTCTATCGGGATGTTTAATGATAAAGACATATCACCTACCAGCGATATTTATCATAATTTTCCGGGTTAGCCCAAAAACGGCTATTTAACCAATCACGTTTAGGCTGATAACTTTCAATGGCATAGCTAAATATTTGATACTCAGTCGTATTTGCAATATGTTTCATGCCCATTGCAAGAAAATCAGCCAAGAGCCATTGTTCGCAAGATGCTTGCGCAATTTTAGTGATTACAATGATATGTGATGCGTGATAATTGCGAATCATACCTAAGAATTCAGTCGCAGTGGTTTTGGGCAACGAATCAGTGATTTCGCTGACAATGGCCAGATCAATAGGCTTTATCTTTGCTAAGTGTTCAAGTGTGTAAGGTGTTGTCAGATGTTGTGATCTGATATCTTGGTGCTCTTTAAAGCAAGACAGAGCAACTTCCCCGACCAGCAACACCGAGTTGGGGTTAAATTGTTTAACCAAAGGTGAAACTATTGTTGATAATTCAGAACAAGCAGTCATGACGGATCAGGATAAAACATCCAGTGAATTCTGGAAACATAAACGTTTAAGTCAAATGAGTCATGACGAGTGGGAAAGCTTATGTGATGGCTGTGGAAGATGTTGTTTGAACAAATTAGAAGATGAAGATGATGGTCGCATCTATTACACGCGCGCAGCCTGCTCTCTATTAGACATTCCAAATTGTCGTTGTACCGACTATGAAAACCGTAAAACACGCATGCCAGATTGCCTGCAGTTAAGCGTCGATGATGCACACTATTTCGATTGGTTACCTGAAACCTGTGCTTATCGTTTGTTAGCCGAAGGTGAACCATTACCTCAATGGCATCCACTCATTACTGGTACGGGACAATCTGTTATCGATGCTGGTATTTCAGTGCGTGACTTTGCCAAACCTGAAAACGAAGTCGAAGATTTAACTGATGAAGTCATTGCGCTTTCTGATGGGCACAGCGAACTTATATGAATCTACGCTAGATGAAACCTGAAGAAAGTCGCGAATTTACAGCTAGTTTAGAAAAAGCAGCTATAACGCTATTAAAATTAGAAATATATAGAAAACCAGATGATTTGGCTCGCCGATTTGGTTTGCCAATTCCCGTTGTTCGCTATTGGTGGCGTAATACCGATCAAAAAACACAGGCTGTTAATCAAAGCACATTATCACCGCGAGACGTTAAGGTAATCAGGAAAGCCACACAAACGCTTGAAGGCTGGGAAAAAGCCAAACGTTATCGTCCCGAATGCGGTGCGCCATTGAACAATGGTAAACGATGTAAAAATTCAGTTGCGATTCGACCGCCAGAAGGTTGGGATAGGGGGGCGTTGGCTGATAGATGTCGGATGCATGGCGGTTTAGCACGTCGCGTTCGTAAACAAAAAATCACTGACGAAGCTAATGATAATGATTAATTGTGTACAATTTTCGGTATCATTCTTTTTCTTTAGCAATGAACGAATACTATGAGCTCACATTCTATGCTTGATGATTTTAATTTAGGATTATGTCAATTCCTGGATGCATCACCAACACCATTTCACGCAGTGGAAATGATGAAGGCTAAATTGCGTCAGCATAACTATAAAGCATTGGATGAACGAGAAAGCTGGGGCAAACTGCCAGCAGGACGCTATTATGTAACTCGTAATGATTCATCGATTGTTGCATTTAACCTACCTGATAAAGACTTGGCTGAAATAGGTTTCCGCATGGTTGGTGCACACACTGATAGTCCATGTCTTCAAGTCAAACCACAACCTGAAAAGTGCAATCATTCATTATGGCAGCTCGGCGTTGAAGTATATGGTGGTGCCTTATTAAATCCATGGTTTGATCGTGATTTATCATTGGCTGGACGGGTGAGTTATGTCGACTCAAAAGACATAATTCAACATACTTTAATTAACTTCAAAAAACCGCTTGCCGTGATTCCAAGCTTGGCAATTCACCTGGATCGAGACGTTAATCAAAGTCGAAGTGTTAATCCGCAATTACATTTACCACCGATTATTTTTCAGGGTGTGGACGATGAAAAATTTGATTTTCGTGCGTTATTACGCGATCAAGTGTTAGTCGAATATCCAGACTGTGATATCAGTAAAGTACTTGACTATGAAATCAGTCTATACGATACCCAGCCTGCTGCATTAACAGGGCTTAATGGCGACTTTATCAGTAGTGCACGATTAGATAATTTATTAAGTTGTTATGTCGGTTTAAATGCATTGATACATGATGATGAACACGTTGCAAACTTACTAATTTGCACTGACCATGAAGAGGTTGGCAGTATGTCAACATCAGGTGCTCAAGGCTCATTACTAGAATCAGTTTTAATGCGATTATGTTCGGATATAGAACAGCATCACCGCATGATACAGCGTTCAATTATGATTTCAGCTGATAATGCCCATGCGATCCACCCAAATTTTGCAGATAAGCACGATGCTGAGCATGGACCAAAGTTAAATCAAGGTCCCGTTATCAAAACCAATGCCAATCAACGCTATGCAACCAATAGTGAAACCAGTGCATTTTTCCGTCAGTTATGCCAACAGCTGGATGTGCCAGTACAAGACTTTGTAGTAAGAACTGATATGGCTTGTGGTAGCACTATTGGCCCACTAACAGCAAGTGCACTAGGTGTCAGAACGCTTGATATAGGTGTGCCGACCTTTGCCATGCATTCCATTCGTGAATTAGCTGGAAGCAAAGATGCCTACTTATTAAATAAAGTATTAACTCGTTTTTATAGTAACTCTTAACATTAGGAACAAACATGGCTGAAACAGTAGATGAATTAACAGTTGAATATCACGAAGGTGATGAAATGACTGTCAAGGAACTCGATAAAGTAGTATTAACTAAAGGCGCATGGGCAACACTCATGTACCGTTATCAAGACTTAGATCGTAAAACGGGTGAATTTGGCCCTGACAAATACACAATTCGTCGTTATCAAAAGCGTAATGGTGAATATAGTCAACGTTCAAAATTTAATATTTCAAGCAAAGAACAAGCAAAATCAATTATTAGTGCATTAACCAAGTGGACCGATGAATAAAAGTATTGTTACCAATTTAATAGCCACCGGCCTTGTAGCAGCAGGGCTGGTGTTAGAGCCGCCTTTTCGTGAACCTGTTCTATCGACAGGACTATTTGCATTAGCCGGTGGGGTGACCAATTGGCTCGCCATTCACATGCTATTTGAAAAAGTGCCCGGTTTATATGGCTCTGGTGTGATAAGTGCCCGTTTTGAAGATTTCAAATTGGGCATTCATCAATTAGTAATGGAACAGTTCTTTAGCCAACAAAATCTTGAACGTTTTCTAGGTGAGATGGTAACCGAAACGGCTCAACATCATTTTGAATTTCATGATGTGATTGAGCAAACAGATTTATCACCCGCCTATGACAGTTTAGTTGAAACTATTATGGAATCGTCATTCGGTAGTATGTTGGGTATGTTTGGTGGCGCTAATGCCTTAACACCATTAAAAGAGCCCTTTATCGTTAAAATGAAATCGGCATTAAATGATATGGCTCATAGTGCCTCGTTTCAAGATAGTGTGCGTAATAAACTGACAAGTACACCAGCAAATCATGATATTCAGCAACAAATTGAACAAGTTGTAACTGCTCGATTAGATGAATTAACACCTCTAATGGTCAAAGATATTATTCAAAAAATGATTCGAGATCACCTTGGGTGGTTAGTGGTTTGGGGCGGCGTATTTGGTGGGATTATTGGACTCATCACGAGTCAATTACCACTATAAAAAGTTGATAGTAGGCCTTTGTGAAATAGATGTTAGATTAGATGTCAATGCTATCTTATTGATTTAAAATAGACTAACAGTATTTCAGCATGATATAGTCAGCACCTAGTAAAACAGGATCATTAAAAGGACTTCGTTGACATGCTGATGAGAACAGAAATAATGACAAGCAACGACCGCATATCAGATCGCATCAATCATCGTGCAAATATTCGCGTTATGACATCTCCTGAAACTGAGCATGTTCTCGAAATGCGAGATTTTTCGGAGTCAGGCATGTATCTGTTTTGTAGTGATGAATTAGTGGTTAATATCGGTGATAAGGTTGAGGTTCAAACATTAGAAATTGAAGACGCGCCGGTATTGATTTCAGAAGTTGTTCGCGTCGAACCTAACCAAGGTTTTGCAGTAAAGTTTATTTTTTGACCATTGTTAATAGGGTTTGAACAGCGCTGTTATTTCATTCAGATGTATTTCTGGAAGTGAAATAGTAACGTTAATGTGATCGGTAAATTGTTGATCCGTTATCTCACCTTGATATTTAGCAAGATGATATTCCAGTAATTGTAATTGCGAATACTCAATCGTCATTGTAAATGACGCCATTTTGACCCAAGGTTCTAAAGTAGCAGACTCAATAGCCATTTTAGCCGCAGTACCATACGCTCTGGCCAAACCACCTGTTCCTAGTTTTACCCCACCAAAATAACGTACCACCCCAATAACAGCATTAATGATTCTAGCCCCTTCAAGTGGCGCTAATATTGGTCTTCCTGCGGTGCCAGAAGGCTCGCCAGCGTCATGACAACGTTCATTAATAAATCCATCTGGCTGGCGAATTCGCCATGCAAATGCAAGATGATTAGCATTGGCATGTTGTGAAGCGAGTTGTTGTAACTTCTGTAAGGCTTCACGTTCATTATGACAGGGCATAATTGAGCCTATGAAAAGCGATTTCTTGATTTCATACTCAACGCTAAAGTCCTTTGAAATCGTAAAAATGTCAGTTGTCATTACTTTGTTTAACAGTTTAAAAATTGAAATCGCAATGTAACATACCTGTTAGATATCAGCGATGGATAACAGTACAATTAAAGAGTAATCATTTATTCTAAGCTTAAGACACTCTGGTATGATCATATGATTTTCTTGTGGTGACTTCACGATGGCTAGTGACAGCTTTTCTTCTCTCTCTCTTCCCGCTGCTCAAATTGAAAATCTAAGTTCGCTTGGCTATAGCAAAATGACGCCGATTCAGGCCCAAAGTCTTCCGCATGTATTGAAAGGCAAGGATTTAATCGCCAAAGCCAAAACGGGCAGTGGCAAAACCGCAGCGTTTGGTGTCGGGTTACTCAATACTATAAATCCTCGTTTTTTTGGCGTACAAGCCTTGATTTTATGTCCAACTCGCGAGTTAGCAGATCAGGTTGGTAAAGAAATTCGTAAACTTGCACGCTTTGTTCCCAATATCAAATGTGTGATGTTGTGCGGTGGTAAACCATTAGGTCCACAAATTGGTTCGCTTGAGCATGGTGCTCATATTGTTATTGGTACGCCAGGTCGAGTACAAGATCATCTTCGTAAAGGCACGTTGAAATTAACTGATCTAAAAACATTAGTTTTAGATGAAGCCGATCGCATGTTGGACATGGGCTTTGCTGAAGTGATGCAAGATATCATTGCTCAGACACCTAAAACACGCCAAACCTTATTATTTTCAGCTACCTATCCTGATACGATTAAGCAAATGAGCCAATCGATTCAACGTGATCCGATTACGGTCACGGTCGAATCTGAGCATAAACCTAATGTCATTGAACAGCTGTTTTATGAAGTAAAAAAACATGAACGTAATGCGAGTTTATTAGCCTTATTTGAACACTATAAACCGCAATCAACCGTCGTCTTTTGTCATACAAAAAAACAATGTGATGAAGTGGCTAGTTTTTTACGTGATCATCGTATTGAAGCATTAGCGATTCATGGCGATTTAGAACAACGTGAGCGTGATCAAGTTTTGGTACGTTTTGCCAATAATAGTTGTTCAGTATTAGTTGCAACAGATGTTGCTGCCCGTGGTCTTGATATCAAATCATTACAAGCTGTAATTAACTATGAATTACCGCGTGACCCTGAAATCTATGTGCATCGTATCGGTCGTACAGGCCGCGCCGGCGAGAAGGGTATTGCATTAAGCTTATTTACTGAATCTGAAGTTGTGCGTATTAATGCCATTGAAAAATACCAGAAGAAACCTTGTATTTGTGATGTACCTGAATCATTAGACCGTGATCCGGGTTTTTCACTTGAGCCAAGCATGATTACCATTCAACTTGATGCAGGGAGAAAGAGTAAACTGCGTCCGGGCGATATTTTAGGAGCTTTAACTGGTGATGCTGGTTTAAATGGTTCGCAAATTGGCAAAATCGATATTTTTGATATGTCGAGTTATGTTGCCGTTGAACGCACAGCACTTCGCCAAGCCATGAATTACTTGGCCCAAGGCAAAATTAAAGGGCGTAGCGTTCGAGCTCGTAAAATCAAATAATAACGCCGGTAGCAGAGTAATTTATTCTGTAAATCTAAAGGTTTACTGTTGTCGAACCAAATGACAAAATAAGCTCTTGTAAATAAGCGTTAATGAACGATAAATAAATACACGTAATCACCTTCATTCACTGGTAAAATTCCGAAGTTAATTTAGTTATGTTGAGGTTAAAGTTTTGTCAGTTACGCAGTTTGCAGTTGGTCAAAGATGGGTTAGTAATAGTGAAGCAGAGTTAGGGCTTGGTATTATTAAGGAAACCTCTGGTCGACGTATCGAAATTCTATTTCCTGCCTCCGGCGAACTTCGAACTTATGCCGCTGATATTGCACCGCTGAGTCGCGTGCAATATCCAGTAGGTGAACGTGTTAACACCGGTGAAGGTGTAAGGTTTGTCATTACTGAGCGTCATGAGTTTAATGGCTGTTTTATCTATCAAGGCCATGACGATCAAGGTAATGAGGTCAGTATTCATGAAATGGATTTGGATAGTAATGTTCAGTTCAGTCAACCGCAAGATCGCTTATTTGCCGGACAAGTCGATAAGAATAGTCAATTTGAATTAAGAATTGATGCTCTAGCCCATCAACATCGTTTACAACAATCTGCTGTATTTGGCTTGATGGGGGCACGTGTTCAATTATTGCCTCATCAGCTTTATATTGCTCATCAAGTTGCAACACGTTATGCACCACGAGTTTTACTGGCTGATGAAGTTGGCCTTGGTAAAACAATTGAAGCGGGTCTGATTATTCACCATCAATTGATAACAGGTCGTGCTGATCGTGTCTTGATTGTCGTTCCTGATAGTTTGATTCATCAATGGCTAGTTGAGATGTTACGACGTTTCAATCTTTCTTTTACCATTATGGATCAAGAAAGATATGACGCCCTGAACGAAGCTGATGACAGTAACCCATTTGATAGTGCTCAGTTGGTATTGTGTACTTTATCTACACTGACATCTAATCCTGCTATTTATCAAGATGCTCAAGCAGCAGAGTGGGATTTAATGATTGTTGATGAAGCTCACCACTTACACTGGCAACATGATAATGCAAGTCCTGAATACCTTGCCATTGAAGGACTGTCCTCACATGTTGCAGGCTTGTTGTTATTAACAGCGACACCTGAGCAATTAGGCATCGAAAGTCATTTTGCACGTTTACGTTTATTAGATCCCGATCGCTATCATGATTTAGAGCTATTCCGTCAGCAAGAAGCACAGTATCAACCCGTATCAGATCTGGTCACGTCGCTATTAGCTGATGATGCCCAAACTAATTTGAGCAGCATTGTTCCAGCGTTAAGCCAATATCTCGGTAAAGATAGCACTGATGAACTTAATACAGCTGAAGATTTTGATGTCGCTCGTCAAAATGCGATTACTGCATTATTAGACAGACATGGCACTGGACGTATTTTATTCAGAAATACCCGTGATGTTGTTGAAGGTTTCCCTCAACGCTTTTTACACAGTTATCCTTTAGATATTCCTAGTGAATATCAACAACAATCTGCCCAAGCCGACACCATGGCCTTGATTCAATCTGAGCGGTTATTAGGTGATGAATGGTTAGCGCTAGACAGTCGCGTTACATGGCTAAATGATTGGTTAGCACAACATAAAAAAGAAAAAATTCTGGTTATTTGTGCCAATGCCGATACTGCTCAAGCGCTAGAGCTTTATTTACGCATTACTAAAGGCTTTAGAACATCCGTATTTCATGAAGGTCTATCATTGGTGCATCGTGATCGCGCTGCGGCCTATTTTGCTGATGAAGAAGAGGGCGCTCAAATCATGATTTGCTCTGAGATTGGCAGTGAAGGTCGTAACTTCCAATTCTCTCACCATTTAATTTTATTTGATTTGCCATTTAATCCTGACTTACTGGAACAACGTATCGGACGTTTGGATCGTATTGGTCAGCACCACGATGTTCATATTCATGTGCCATATTATGATAATTCGGCTCAAGCGATTTTATTGCATTGGTATCATGATGGTATGAATGCGTTTGAACGTGTTTTCCCGGCTGGCAGCACGATTCAACAGGCAGTAATTGAACAGCTTGAATATTGTTTGCATAACACAGCTGATACTAAGAAAATAACTGATTTAATTGATACAACCCAACAGCTTACTGAACAAACCTTAGCAACATTGCAACAAGGTCGTGATCGCTTATTAGAGCTTAATTCATGCAACCTGAGTGTTGCTAATGAATTGGTTGCTGACTTGGAAGATGCTGGTAGATCGTATGAATTAGCTGCTTTTATGGATGCTGTTTTTGATGAGTATGGCGTTGAACAACAAACACATAGTGCCGACAGTGTGATATTGGAACCAGGCAACCATATGTTACATCATCAATTTCCCGGCTTGCCTGAAGATGGTATTACCGCTACCTATAAACGTCACCGCGCCTTAGTACGCGAAGATATGGCCTTTTTGAGTTGGGAACATCCGATGGTGCTGGGTAGTTTAGATATGATTACTAATAGTGATTTTGGTAACAGCGCTTTTTGTACGCTGGCTACTGACAAACTCAATGCGGGAACATTACTGGTTGAGGCTATTTTCACTATGCAATGTTCAGCACCACGAGCACTTCAATTGAGCCGCTACCTAAATCAGTCTTATGTGCGTTGTTTGATAAATGATAAAGGTCGTGATTATGCTGATGTATTTGAGCAAGATGAGTTTAATAACCTTGCTGGTCGTATTCCTAAGGCAACGGCTCAGGAACTAGTTCGACATGCTCGGCCTCAAATAAACACACTAATAGATAGTGCCAAAAAACATGTGTTGACGGTTCAACAAACGATGATTGAACAAGCGCAACAAAAGATGCAACATCATTTATCTTCTGAAATTGAACGATTAAAAGCACTTGCTCAAGTTAATCCTAATATTCGACAACAAGAAATTGATTACCTTGAACAAAGTAAACAGGTATTAGCAGAGGCGATCAATAACGCCCAACTAAAACTTGATGCGGTGCGTGTTGCAATTACTACTGATCCTAAATAATAGGTTTATATGACTAATATGAACATCTTGAAATACCTAACGTTGGTTGTCTAATAAGCAATGGTAAGAATCAATATACTGATTGCTGTAATTGTTGCCACCGTGACTTATGGGTTTTTAGCCTATATTAATCGGCCAGAAGTTGAACCCATGTGGCCCGAAATGGTTAAGGGGTTTTCATTTTCGCCGATGCGAGCGAATCATGATCCTAGTGTAGGTAATTTGCCAAGTGTTGAGGAAATTGAACAAGATATTCAATTGTTATCAGGGAAAACTCATTCAATTCGTACTTATACCGTTGCTGGTGACATGGCGGAAGTGCCTCAACTTGCCAAAAAACATAATTTAAACGTTGCACTGGGTGCGTGGATCGATAGTCGACTTAACAATAATCTGCACGAAGTTGAGCAGGTTATCAAAATAGCAGATAAAAATCGTAGCAATGTTGTTCGTGTCATTGTCGGTAACGAATCTATCTTGAGGAAAGATGTACCAATTGGTCTGTTAGGTCAGTATTTAAATCATGTTCGTGCCGAAGTTGGCATGCCTGTCAGTACCGCTGAACCTTGGCATATCTGGATCGATAACCCAGAGCTTGTTCAGTATGTCGATTTTATTGCTGTTCATATGCTGCCGTATTGGGAAGGCATTGATAATGACCAAGCTGTCGATTACATTGAACAACGCATGCAACAACTTCAAGAGGCGTACCCATATAAACCGATTGTTATTGCAGAAGTGGGTTGGCCGAGCAATGGCCGTAATCGTAAAGAAGCTGTGGCAAGTGAAGCTGCTGAAGCCAAATTTCTTCGTCGTTTTCTTAATAAAGCGGAAGAAAATGACTATACCTACTACATTATGGAAGCCTTTGACCAACCATGGAAACAACAACTTGAAGGCGCGGCTGGTGCCTACTGGGGTGTCTATGATGCCGATCGCCATGCTAAATTTGAGTTTGTAAAACCGATTGTTGGTGTTCCTGAATGGCAGACTTTAGCTGCAATATCGGTTTTATTAGCGGCCATTATTTTTGCTTTATTACTGACCGACTCAACCAGTCTAAATCGTCGTGGCAGAATATTTTTAGCCATGATTGCATATTTACTAACAACCGTGGTGGTCTGGATTGCCTATGATTATTCCCGTCAATATTTGACCGTTGGTGGTGTTTTGGTCGGGATCGTACTGATGCTAGGTATGCTGGGTGTGATCATGGTGCTATTAATAGAAGCACATGAATGGGCTGAAACACTTTGGGTGAGAGGGCGCCGCCGAGCCTTAAAACCGATTCACGTCGACGATGCTGACTTGCCGATGGTATCAATTCATGTGCCCGCTTATAACGAGCCACCTGATATGCTAATCAATACACTTAATGCATTGGCTCAACTTGACTACCCACGATTTGAAGTTCTGGTTATAGACAATAACACCAAAGATGAAGCTGTCTGGAAACCTGTTGAACAGCATTGTGAGGTGTTAGGAGAGCGTTTTCGCTTTTTCCATAAATCACCTTTAGCTGGCTTTAAGGCTGGTGCCTTAAACTTTGCATTAACTCAAACCGCACAGACAGCAACTGTCATTGCGGTCATTGACAGTGATTATTGTGTTGAACCAACATGGTTACGCGATCTGGTGCCACAATTTCAAGAACCCCAAGTAGCCATTGTTCAAGCGCCACAAGATTATAGTGATTTAGAAGAAAACGCATTCAAAGCTATGTGTTTTGCTGAATATCGCGGTTTTTTCCACATAGGAATGGTCACTCGCAATGAAAGAAACGCCATTATCCAACATGGCACCATGACGATGGTAAGACGTCGTTGTTTGGAAGAAGTTGGCGGCTGGGGCGAACATACCATCACAGAAGATGCTCAGCTAGGCTTTATGCTATTTTCAGCTGGCTATCAGGCGGTTTATACCTCCCAAAGTTACGGTAAAGGTTTAATGCCTGACACCTTTAATGACTATAAAGTACAACGTTTCCGTTGGGCTTACGGTGCAATGCAAATTTTAAAACACCATGCTAATGAGTTGCTTGGAAAGACTGCAAGTAAGTTGACCACAGGTCAACGTTATCATTTTATCGCTGGCTGGCTACCATGGATTGCTGATGGTATTAACTTACTATTCAATTTTGGTGCATTAGCTTGGTCATTGGCGTTAATTTACATGCCAACAAGAATTGACCCACCATTGATCATTTTTTCTGTATTA